>PCTP01000030.1:0-147 GCA_002770795.1 Gammaproteobacteria bacterium CG22_combo_CG10-13_8_21_14_all_40_8
TGCTCATGGCGGATTTCCCTGCGATACCAAAGGCCACCATGGTTGAATCTAACTGACTTTCTTGATTGCCCTGGAGGCGTTTGAGTGCTGCGATCATCGCCTGATTGCCTTCCAACTTTGCAGCACCAGCATCGGCGCGGTATTCGC
>PCTP01000030.1:177-394 GCA_002770795.1 Gammaproteobacteria bacterium CG22_combo_CG10-13_8_21_14_all_40_8
TGGCAAGAATTCCAAAGACTAATTGGAGTATCATCACTACACCATAATAGGCAAAACCACCCAATCCACCGCCTTGGTTATTATTGCCACGCAGTGCATTGTTAATCAGACCCGCGATAACGCGTGCAAAGAAAATCACGAAGGTGTTAACAACTCCTTGAATTAGGGTTAGTGTAATCATATCACCGTTTGTTACATGGGTTATTTCATGGGCTAA
>PCTP01000030.1:440-2924 GCA_002770795.1 Gammaproteobacteria bacterium CG22_combo_CG10-13_8_21_14_all_40_8
CTAACAGCAACCAGGGCATTATTGCGACTGGCTCCTGTGGCAAATGCATTCATTTCTGGTGAGTCGTAAATGGCAACTTCCGGCATGCCTATGCCATTGGTTTTTGCTTGACGTGCAATGGTATCGAGTAACCAGCGTTCAGTGGCATTGCTTGGATTATTTATTATCCTCGCACCAACAGAATGCTTGGCGATGGTTTTAGATAATAAAAGGGAAATAATGGCTCCACCAAAACCAAACACCGAGGCAAACAATAATAAACTACCATAGCCGTCGGGTTGTATACCAAGCATGGGGCCAACAATGCTGAGTGCTAGACTCAGTACCAGAATAATGGCGATGTTAGTTGCGAGAAACAGTGCAATTCTTTTCATGTTAATTCACCTTCTGCTTGTGAAAATGGATGTAAAATAAGTTGAGACCAATTGGTTGATTAATGAGGCTTCTCACTCAATTTTTCAATCATGATTTTAGCTTACTTTGTAACAAAATACTTTTGGTTTTAGCGATGATTAGCCCATTTTTATTTTGCTTTAAATACCAACGGTAAATCCAATGTTCATGGTTTGCATGTAGGGTAATTGATAAGAAGCGGTAGCATCTTGGGTATTAATCACCATTCGAGCGAATAACCTATCACGCCAAGAAACCATCCCGTTTTGTTTGCTGTCGGGTAGTAAATTGACGTTACCAACGAAATAATTCAGCGAGGACAAATCAAGAGGAAGACCCAGTTCCGTACAAAGCGCAAGATCTGATGGCACATTGATGCCTTGCATGTAGCCATAATGCAATAGTATACGGACAAAACCAGCGTCGAGCCGAGTGAGTTCGATGCGCTCTTTTTGATCGATTTTAGGGACTAATTCGATGATAACGGTGATCAAAATAACGCATTCATGGAGCATACCAGTTCGATGAATAAATTGTTGTAACGCTGGCGGTGTATTATCCAATCGACCGGTGAAAAATACGGCAACACCGCAGATGCGTTGGATAGCCTTAGCCTCTTGTTGTGCGATAAATGTATCCATGCTGATGGTTTTTTTAGCGATATGTTGCGACAGCAAGATTGTTCCGCGTCTCCAAGTTGTCATGACACTAAACAACAAAGTCCCCATCACAAGGGGTAGCCATCCTCCATCAGGAATGGTCATAAGATTGGCACCGAGATAAGCCAGATCGATCAGGAGAAAACTGATTAAGAATGCCAAGGAGGCGGGCCAGCCCCAGCCACCACGCTCACGGGCGACTTTGAAAGCTAAAATGGTGGTAATGGCCATGGTAGAATTGACGGCAACGCCGTATGCTGCGGCTAAATTACCCGAAGATTGGAAGGTTAACACTAAGCCGATGGCAGCGATCATCATGATCCAATTAATGCTAGGCATGTAAATCTGTCCATGAACTTCAGCAGAGGTTTGTTGCACTTTAAAGTGCGGCATCAAGTTGAGCTGCATGGCTTGTCGAGTTAATGAGTAGACGCCAGTGATCACAGCTTGAGATGCGATACAGGTGGCGGCAGCTGTGAGAAAAATGAGTGGATAGAGTGACCATTCCGGCGCAAGATGAAAAAATGGATGTGAGGCTTCCAGCGGATCAGAAAGAATCAAAGCTCCCTGACCGAAATAATTTAACAATAGGGCAGGTAAGACGATAGCGAACCAGACGCGACGAATGGGGTAGCGTCCGAAATGACCGAGATCGGCATAGAGTGCTTCACCGCCGGTTGTGACCAGAAAGATGCCATAGAGTGCAAAATAACCATTGAAACCATTATGGATAAAATAGTTGACTGCATATCTAGGATCTATGGCTAATAATACCTGAGGTTGCTCTATGATGCCGCGAATACCAAGGACAGCTAAAACTAGAAACCACACCAGCGTTAAGGGGCCAAAAATTGCGCCTACTTTTGCGGTACCATGGTGTTGAATGGCAAACAATCCAGCCAGTATAGCGATGGTGATGGGGACGATATAATTGTCAAGTGCAGGTGCCGCCACTCTGAGACCTTCGACAGCACTTAATACAGAAATAGCTGGCGTGATCACCGCTCCACCATAGAGCATGGAAGCGCCTAATATACCCAAAAGAATTAATACTCTTCTGGATATTCGATCCTGATTGGCCTCTGGTTTTAAGAGTGCCAATAGTGCAAATATTCCACCCTCACCCCGATTATCTGCGCGTAACACAAACATCATATACTTGACTGAGATGATCAAGATTAATGACCAGAATATTAATGACAATACACCCAGTACATTTTCAGGCGTCACAGGAATTGGATGCTTGCCAGCAAAAGTTTCACGCAAGGCATAGATAGGGCTAGTACCAATATCGCCATAAACAACGCCTAAAACAGCGATGGACAAAACAGCAAAAGATTGTTTGTGACTATGCTCTGGTGGTGTGGCTTTATTAAACATCTGTTGTGTATTGTGACTCAGTTCAGGTTCTGACATGGGTACCTCTTTGGAA
>PCTP01000030.1:2982-3187 GCA_002770795.1 Gammaproteobacteria bacterium CG22_combo_CG10-13_8_21_14_all_40_8
TGAAACCCTACATATTGAGGACTTGTGTCTAAGCATTCTGAATTAACCTGACAGTTTTAAGTTGAATAAACTTTTTTAAAATAGTTATTTTTTAGTCAATGATGTTACGTGTTTTGTAGTTTAAATAGCAAATTTGTCTTTATGCCAACAATATTTGGCGAATACTGATCTCGAGTTAAGCTTACTTAGGAACTTTGTTGAACTT
>PCTP01000014.1:0-8627 GCA_002770795.1 Gammaproteobacteria bacterium CG22_combo_CG10-13_8_21_14_all_40_8
ATCGGCATTAGTTTTCTTTCGCGTAAAGAAAACTAACCCGCCCAAAGCGGAAGCTTTATTCTAAATGACCACTGCTCACCGCAAAATAGATAAACCCCAATCATGTTATTTAGAAAGCGGTAACTCAAACTGCTCCCCTTCTTCACTGTTTTTAACCGCAGAATGCGGTTTATTATATCTTAAGCTGTCTTTCGAAATGGGAAAGCACAAAGTAAACTTCGTTCCAACGCCCACATGAGAGTCTACTTCCATCTCGCCATTCATTTGCTCTGTTACAATAAAATATGAAACAGATAATCCTAACCCAGTGCCAGAACTTTCAGACTTAGTGGTAAAAAAAGGCTCAAAAATTCTGCGCCTAATTCTCTCTGACATCCCCTTTCCATTGTCCTGCACTTCAACCACCACATAATGATATTTTTTATACAGCTTAAGTTCTATCTTGGGATCGAGAATTGTTGTATCAGCCAACGCTTGAGCCGCGTTTGTCAGAAGATTTAAAAATACTTGCTGTAATCTGGAACGTCTTCCCACCACATGGGGTATGTTATTGGAATATTCTTTGCTGATTTTAATGTTTCTAAAATCATATTTTTTCTTGCTAGAGAAATCATTTTGAGCCAGTCTCACCGAGGATTCAATAATTTCCTCTAAATCCAAATCCTGTTCTTCTGCACCCGCTGGTCGAGCAAAACTCAGCATGTCTTCTACAATTACAGCGGCCCGTTTCCCCGCTTCATCAATGGTATTCAAAAAACCAAGTATATTCTGTTGTTCCATATATTGTTCAAAGATCTCAAAGTCCAATTTGAGCTTGGTTGCAATTTTTCGACTTCTAGGCAACTTTGTTCCTAAGCGTCTTCTGAGATTTTGACTGCTTTGCAAAATGGCACCTAATGGATTATTAATTTCATGTGCCATGCCTGCGGCTAGTCCACCTAGTGACAGCATTTTTTCTGTTTGAACCAGCATGTTTTCTATTTTCACTTGCTCGGTAACATCATCTACACGCACCACGACCCCTTCTGTCACTGCTGTATTTAAGGTATAAATGACCAAATCCAAGACATAGCTTTTACCAGAAATATCTATTTCCAAACGCTGACTATAAGGATACTGTTCTATCATCAATTTGTCGGCGATCTGTCTTATGTGGGGTTCTAACTCTGGGATCAACTCCCCTAAACGTTTTCCTGTGGCTTTTTCAGCAGAAATACCGACCAGCATTTCTGCTTGATGATTCCATTGAGTGATATGGTTTGATTTATCTAAGGCAATAATCACAGAAGGCATGGAATCGATCATGGCAAATAAAAATTCTCTTAATTCATTCACATCTTTCTCGGCGCGCTCTCGACTATGAATTTGTCTTTTTAACTCTCTGGCCCTCTGATGTACACGTGTTTCCAAGCGGTTTCTAGCGCGTTCCAAAGACTTTCTGGAAGCTTCTAAATCATTTTCGGTTTGTAACCATTCGGAAATATCCCGTGCCACTGTCACCAATTGAGGGCTGCTCAACCAATCGGCTACTCGGGTATTAATTTCAACAGGAATATAGTCGCCAGTCCTCGTTCTAAATTCTGCTTGGTACGAAATACCTTCGCCCTCTGAAAGTTGTAGCTGAAAATCTTTCCTTCTTTTTAGAATACCTTTTTCTTCAATATCCCAAAAACTTAGGGACAACAGCTCTTCATCGTTATATCCCAGGCGTTTCGCGGTAGCATGATTAGCGCCTAATATGTGGCCTTCTACATTGTGTTGAATGATCAAATTATGTTCACTATTTAGCATGGCGCGCGTATTGATACGGATTTTCTGCAATTGTTCTTCAGATTTTTTAACTCTTTTCCAAAGAACATAAATGGGCAAATATCCCAAAATAACAGAAACACCTCCGACCATTAATTCATGGTGAATGTCATAAATACCATAAATGAAAAGACTGGAACCAATTATGACAGGAATAGATGCCACAACCCAAAAAAACCAATAGGTTCCTTTACGGCTAGAAATATCACTAATAATATTATCGAGTGAGGTAGGCATATCATTCTCTGTTAGCATGTTAGCTTATACTAAGACTTATGATATAACCGTACAAGTGTCTAACCGTCAAGTAGGTGTTTCTTTAGCTGTTTCTTTTGCCTTGCCATTACCCTTGCCATAGGAAGCCCTTGCCATAGGACATCTGACAAGTTAGATTTAAGCATTGAACTCTTTGGAGCCATTTTTTTACATGTTAGGATATAGAACCAATCAGTTTGAGTCTCTACCCCTGCTACCTTAAATAAAAAATGAGAACAACATGCAAAATGAAACTGCCACCACTTTAGTAAAATTCAGCGGTTACCATCCAGCGATTGATCGATGGCTACAGCATCGACAGCTATTGAGTGCTGGATTTTCACAGCTTGTGGAACAAACGCGTGTGAGAACAGAATTACCCAATCTCAGCGCCACTCATTATTGGTGTCAGGAGTTAGTGGATTATTTATCTGAGGGGCATTTCCAAATTTTCAACAGGACCAGTTTTGACGAAAAATCATCTTTATCTCAAATTCATTATCAAAACATTAGCGATACCACGCCAATTCTACTAAAATTAGAACAGGAACTTTGCGGGCTAAAGCTTGAAGAAAATGCCCGTTATGATAGTTTATTGTCCGCTTTGGGTGAAACCCTCGCTTATCGAATAGAGATAGAAAGTCTTTGGATAGAAGAGATCATCCGGCTGACCCAACAAGAGGTAAAAAATGATACGTGTATTAATTGAACGTCACATCAAAGATGGTCATCTGGATCAGTATAAAGATGTGATAAAACATGCTAAGAAATCCGCAGGAAACGTACAAGGCTATGTTTCAGGAGAGATGCTCTCCGAAGCGAAAAACCCCCATATTGTGATGGTGATGTCTCAATGGACCGATGAACAATCTTGGTTGTCATGGGAAAAATCCCCTGTGAGACTGAATATCATCAACGCATTGAAAGATATTTTAGTGGGTAACGAATCTATTCGAATATTTCAATAAAAAATCCCAGCTTATTTCAGTTTTTCTCATGCGATATTCAAGTGAATCGCTCTTCACAAATCAATAACTCTTCAAAAGGTGCGCTGGGTTTATTTGGCGCAACTTTAACAGAGCGAGCACTAAAGAGATCCCTACAGTCACTGCCACACCAGTGAATACGACGACTGCCAGATAAATCAATGATCCCTGCAATGGGATAAGCCATTCTTTAATCCAAGAGATCAGGGTAATACCAACAGTTGCACTCAACAGCAGGGCAAGTATAAAAATTACCCAATAAGGTGAGGCTAATTGTTTGGAGATCTGATAAAAATTGGCGCCCACCGCCATTCTGATCCCCAAAGCGCGGCGGTTTTTTTCAATAGCCTCAGCCACGTTGGCATAAATGCCTAAGGTGGCCAGTAATACTGCCAAGGCTGAACAAAACATCACAATTTGCGCAAAATGTCTATCATTCTGCAATTGCTGCTGAATCCTCTCCTCAATAGTCTCTACACTGACTTCAACGTTTTTTATGCCCTGAGCCACGAGTCCATCTGCCACTAAGCTTTTAATCAGCCCCCTTGATGATTGACTGGATAATATCAGCGAATGAAAAGAGAACTCTCGCCATTTGACACTGCTGCTATGATAGATCATAGGACGAGCCGCCACTCTGGGATCGATGTAGCGCATATCGGCAATCACACCCGCAATCTTCAGCTCAGTATGATTGAAATCCTCAAAGATCACAGACTGGTTTAGCAGCTTGTCAGCCCCCACACCCAATTCTTTCGCCATAGCCTCATTGATCACTATTTCCTGCTTCGAGGCATCATTAAAAGTTCGGCCTGCTTTTAAAGGAATTTGCAACAGGTTAAAAAAATTGTCTGAAATCGCAACCACTGCCGCAGTTGTGGTACCTGGGATCTGTCCACTGTTATTCAGCTTTGCCAATCTTAGAGTTTTGCTTGATAAGGATAATTTGGAAAATGGCATCAGCTCTGCAAACGCCAGATTGTCTCTGTCCGTGCTTAGGGTGCTGGCTTCATAAAATGATTTCTGATCGATATGTTTTTCACAGGCTTCAGGAAAATCACACTGCCAACTGGCAACCCAAGCTTTCTGGTTAAAACCACCCCAAGCCACTTGGGTGAGGTGATTTAAATTCAGTGCAAAAAGTGTGGCTAAAAATAAGCTGATCAGTGCTGCCGCTATCTGTATCACATTCAGTAATCGCTGAAGCAACAATGTTTTGACCGAGGCTGTCATGGTTCTCGCAGAGTGGACTATCAAACGATTGGCAAAACGCACGGGAACCAGACTGATCAATGTTGCAATGAAAAAGGTCAGGGATAATAAAACCGTAAAACTCCATAGATCGGGCGCGAATAAACGTGAAGGAATATATAAGCTGAAAGGCTTTATCTGTGACAGATAATCAAAAAACAATAAACTAAAACCGTATGAAGCAGGGACTGCCGTTAAGAAAAATAACCACATTTCACCTAAAACCTGAAAAAAAATGTCCCATGGGCTGGCACCCAGACTATAGCGTAGCATAAACTCCTGGCGCCTTTGTGGCGTTTTTTCAGCCAGAAATAAGAGTAGATTAGCCACCACCAATACCGCAAGTGCTAAAGCAGCCATAAGCAGCAAGTTGCTATATTGCTTCACTCTGTGGCTAATGGCTGGATTCGGATCAAGCCCTTGGATCACCAAAGGATCCGCCTTGGTATAGGCATTATCTATGCTTAAAGGCATACCATTGATTTCGCCTGGTGGCGGGGGCTTAAAATCCATTTTGGATAACATAAATTGTAAATCCCTCACCCGACTTCCGGCACTTAAAATGCCAAAAACATAATGGTTGGGAAGTCGTTCATCCGTTAATTTTTGGAGCAAGTCTTCTATGGCACCACCAAAGCGAATACCGGATCTTGTGACAAACCGAAAATCGTTATCCGCGCTCATCCAGACATCAACATCATAGGGTTTAAATCCAGTAAATCCCTTGGGAAGAACACCAACAACCTGCCAGCTGCCAATTCCATCAACCACAACCTGACTCCCGATCAGGGAAGCAGATTGGGCAAATTGTCGCTCCCAGAGTTTGTGACTGATAAGTACTTGTTGTACACCTAAAGCTGGCACAGAACTCAGTAAGGTACCTGCCGCTGGCAGAAGATCCAACGCCGCAAAAAAATCCGCATTCAACATACCAATTGTAAAAGATTGAGCAGGAAAACTATCAAACTTCATAGCAGCCTTTTCTTCAGTATAAAGTCCCATGGCCTGAATATAGGGCGTTTGTTTGAGCAAAGTTGACTGTATTTTGGAAACAGGTAGCAACAGCTTATTATTTCCATCAAACCCAAAAGTGAAATAATTTTGATCCGTACGCACCCCTGGAGGCAAGTCAAAATGACCGCGAAACTTTAGCTGTATGGCCAAGAGCAACAGAGCCAGCATAAACACCAAAGATAACCAATGAAACAAACTTTGAATCATTGTTTTGCGCCAGGGATGCCAAAAAGGTGATATGAGGGCGAAAAACTCCATGGCTAACCCCTTATTTTTCATGGACGATTAAGCCATCCTGAAGCTGTATACTTCGATGAACTTGCTGGGCATATTGCGGATTATGAGTCACCATCACAATAGTTGCGCCTTGTTGGTTCAAACTCTTAAGCAAGTTGATAATGGCCTCGGCATTGTGGCTATCCAAATTTCCCGTTGGCTCATCTGCTAGTATTAATGCAGGCTGGGTGGTCAGAGCGCGAGCGATGGCGACTCGTTGCTGCTGTCCCCCTGAAAGCTGCCAAGGATAATCTTTTTCACGGCCAGCCATAGCAACTCTGTCCAGACAATCCAAAGCAATCTCTCTATAGGATTGTCGAGATATCTGTGGATGATAACGCATGGGTAAAATCACATTGTCCAAAATACTGAGATCACCGAGCAGATCAAAGGACTGAAAAATAAAGCCGATAGACTGATTACGCAAACGGCAACGCTGAGCGAAACTTAAGCTTGAGGTTTCCTCGCCCAACAACTTCAAATTGCCCGAGGTAGGCGCATCCAATAGGCCAAGTAATGAGAGCAGAGTGGATTTCCCACAACCTGAAGGGCCTTCTATGGCGATAAACTCCCCCTTTGCCACATCCATACTGATCCCGCGAAGCGCGGCAACGGGTGATGAGCCTGGATAGCTTTTCATGAGCTGATGGCATTGTATTATCATCATCTTACCTTGTGTTTGTCATACTGTTGGGATTTGTTATTTTATTGCCTGCTGCGCTTTTTCCTCTTGCTTGCTTCCTCTCAGGTTCGATAATTATGGAGAAAGCATCTCCTCACTGAGCTTGATAGAGGACGCTCCTTGGTACTTGCTCATGTCAGAAATAACTATCCAGTCATTCTCAGACAACCCACCAGCGACCACAATTTCATGGCCTCCACTAGCGCCAAATTCAACTTTAGCAGGTTGTATTGTGCGATGATCAGCCAGCAGTCGATAGATGGTCATGGTTTGATTTTCATGAACACCCACGGGTTTAAGTAACACCAGCACGTTGTTCAAGCGCTTAGTCTGAATGGAGACAGAAACCGCAAGCTTGGGACGAAAAGATTGAGGGAGATGATCGGGTAAGGAGATCTGCACCTTGGCCTGATCCTGCTCTATGCCAGGATCAATACTCTCCAACTTGGCAGTGACCACATCCTGACGCGAATCAACCTCCACAACCATGCCCGTTGCAAGACCATGAGAAGCCATGGAGGGCACTTGCGCCTCAACTTTTAATAAATCATTCTCGGAGAGTCTGGCGATAACCTGTCCTTCTTTTATTGTCATACCTGGGTGCCAGTCTGTGGCAAAATCTTGTAGAATGCCATCCACTTTTGCCCGAACCAACAAAGAATCCAGTTTTTTATCCAGACTAACCAACAAATCCTGCTTTTGTTGTAAGCGTATTTTAGCCGCCTTTAGCTTGGCTTCTCGGGAATGTTTAACTTGTAACAATTTTTGCTCTAGTAGTTCCAATTTCAATTTTTGTTTATCAATCTCTATCGCAGAAACAATAGAACGTTTAAACAACTGATAAGAAGCGTCATAATCCAGCTTGAGCATTTTGAGTTCGCCCTCAGCCTCCGAAACCCGAGTGCCCTGATCGGCCTCCAGATCCAGATAATCGGCTTGCATTTCCTGCAGATCAAACTGGGCATTTTGTCGCTGTTGTATCAGTTTTGGGTTGGATAGCTGTAAAATCAGGCTATCCTTTGTCACCTTATCACCTGGATGGCTGTCGATAGATTCAATCACCGCATCAGCAGGAGAAATCAACCAATGTTCAGCAACCAACTGCAACTGACCTGAGCCATAAACTGTTTCAATCAGATCTTTACGCACCACCTTGGCAAAATGCAAACTGTCAGTTTTGACCTCTGGGCGCAGATCGATAAGATTTTTGCCATCGTACCTCCCTAAAAACAACAGCACCAACAGTATAGAAAAGGCGACAATCCATTTTTTATAATTAAACAAAATCACTCCACTCAATGCCTCGCTTTTTTCAAGAAATGCAGAAAAACCGATCAGTTATAAAAATGAGACCATGAACGCATTTATCTATGATTTTATAAAATCTATGCGTTCATAAAAGAGATAAGCTTACTGAATTTCAACAACAATATGATAGAGTTTATAGTGAGCGGTAAGGGCCTTAGCATGCTCTTCCAGTTTCTTTTGTACACGATTACAAGGCTCACAACCCAGTTTTTCGTCAAGACCCAAGCTGATAATCACGGGCTCTTCGGCAAGTAAACTTTGATGCAGTGACTTATCATTTAAATCCAGCTTGTCAGACAATGCCAATAGTTTTTGGTAGTCGGCTCCACTGGTGGCTGTTTTTTCAGGAAGGTCAAAGGCGTGAATATTTTTTGAGAGTTGATCCAAACCGCCAAGAATTTCTTCAGAATGGTTGTTTGGTTTTAACAAGACTACTTGCTGTTTATTATTGACCACATACACCTGAGGGAAAAGATTCTTAAATCCCAACTTGGTCGCTAAAGGAAAATTTGTAAAAGATTCATGAATCCCTTGCGTTTTTTTAAAAAGGCTAGACACCTCTGTTTCAGTACTTGTGACCGCCTCTGTGCCTGTGCCTGAGCCTGAAAAAGCAGGGGCTGACAAAACCAAACCCGCTAAAAACAACCAGTTATAACGCATCATACGCATATCTCCATTCTCTTAAGTTAAAAATGAGAATAACGCCTTCAAGAGTATCCTGGGGCGTTATTCCCAAAACGGGTTTTATTATTGCAGCGAACAAGAGACAGTAACAGTTATGCTGCAACCATCGGCATTACAAGTCGCACTCGTACTACAATGACAAGCCGCATAAGCGGTACTCGAACCCCACATCGCAGCAGTTAACACCAACATAGAACCATATTTTTTTATTTTAGTCATGCTTGTTTACTCCAATCGTTTTTAAAAATCATGAATTGCTCATCAACTCATGTTGTTTTTTCTCCCTTCCTCACAAGCCTTGTTTCGATCTCACTATTTCACAAGAAGAAGCGAAGAAGCGAAGAAGCGAAGAAGCGAAGAAG
>PCTP01000014.1:8641-13263 GCA_002770795.1 Gammaproteobacteria bacterium CG22_combo_CG10-13_8_21_14_all_40_8
AGCGAAGAAGCGAAGAAGCGAAGAATTTAATCTAAAAAAAAGACGCGTGCAAGTTTTTTTTTACTTTTTATAACCACAGGCCTGCACAAAAACCAAGGCGTTATTTTTTGAAAGTCACTCAGTTTTAATTCAACTCACACCACTTTTTCAGCCTAACAATTCGTCCATGTAAAGGTTTATATTGATGAGCGAGTACCTCATATTGTTCGATGAGGCGTGGCACCTGACAGCAATGTTTTGCCGCAGATTCTAGGGTGGAGAGAAATTTAACCTCTCTGACATGCTCCGCCAGCACAGCCAAAAACAAGTTGTTAACCAAATCATAAGCCTGAAATTTATAAGAGACCCAGCCAATCTTGCAACTGAGATCGGCGCTAAATTGTGGGGAGTTTTCTTGAATAAATTGTCGGACCTGGGCACTTTTTCCAGTAGAAAAAAGATTGTGAATATATTGAGGAATAAGCGCCTCTGGGATATTTTCCCCCAAAGTAAGCAGCGCATTCACTTCCCCCATGAGCACTTGTTCATCGCCCACCAGACTTCTCAAGCGCAATTGCTGTGCCACTGCAAAGGGGTTGTTGTTATCCGATTGCAAATACTTATCCACAAGCTGTAGGGCTAAATCATAATTTTGCTTTCTCTCATAGAGCCAAGATAAATCTAACAACACAGCATGGCTTCTATTTTTGAGAGGTTGCAACCAACTCTCTGCCTCATCAAACAATCCCTGTTGCGTCAAACTTTTGCCCAGCCATCGTTGGGTACTGCAACTGGGGTATATTTTTTGGCTTTCTTTAAAAGCGGCACTCGCCGATTTATAATTTTTCAAACTGTAATATAATTTGCCCGAGAGAAAGTGTATTTTGGGTGAATGAGGAAATAATTGCCCTAATTGTTCGGCTAAATTCAAAGCCTCAGGCCATTGTTGCATTTGTATCAGCAACTCAAGTTCAAAACCTCGGGTTTCCAAGGCTAAAGGCGTAACCTGTTGCAACTGCAGCAAGGCCAATTGAGCCGAAGAGCAATCTTTTTGGCCAAGAGCCCTTTTCAGGTTATGGGATAATGAGTGCAAATATTTTTGTTCAATTTGGCTCATATTAGGCTCCAGGGCTAGCTCACGAAAAACGATTCATATTCAGGGTGATATGCTCAAATAGCCATAACAATCACTGAAACCATGCTTTCTCGGTGTCCTTTGTGTCCTCTGTGGTTCAATGTTTTTTGAAAGAGGCTAAAGATCAATCAATAAACCACAGAGGACACAGAGAGCACCGAGTTTTTTGGAGAAATAAGTCAAACTGGGGGAGTAATAAGCTTTATAAGCTTAATTTTTTCTGATCCGAACATTCGTGCGGTTTCCCTGTATTAGGCTCATTTTTTATGAACTCATGTCTTATTTCGTGCTAATCTTATTAGTATACCTAAAAAATAACTCGAATCGTTAAAAATGTCTCAGTGCATCGAATCCCATCCCCTTAAAATTCAAGATCAGGTGAATGTGCTTCAATGCCCAACCGTGGTGCGTTTTGCCGATCTCAATCAAGCAGACAACCAATGGATCTCCAATCATTTTTATTTAAACAAAGAAATTCAACAACACATACAGGTTATCCAACAGTGTTTTCAACAATCTCATGGGGGAGGCATTTTTGTCATTGGGGCTTACGGCACGGGTAAATCACATTTTCTAGCCTACCTCATTCAACAAATACAGTTCCAACAACTGATCCCCTCCCCTCAACAAGTCATTTATCTTTCACTATTAAACTATCCTTCCGAACAAACTCTGGAAAGCATTGTGAATCAGGTCATTGGGCTAGAGTCTCTCAATGCATCAAGAACTGAAAACTGGCAAAAATACCAACAACAACACCCACAAGGTATCCTGTTGGTTATGGATGAACTCTCTGAGTTTTTGCGTTCGAAATCTTCGTCTCAAGCTTTCACCGAGGATATTCGTTTTTTACAGTTTATGGGGGAATGGGGACAAAGCGAAGCATTTTGGCTCTTGGCCGCTATGCAAGAACAAATTGAGCATACAGGGGATCTTGAACTCAATCTGTATCGCAAAATCAAAGACCGCTTCCCCATTCGATTGCTATTAACAGCCAATCATTTTGGCGATTTGCTCTGCCATCACCTATTGCAAAAAAAATCGGGATATGATGAAGCGGTTTCTCTGCTATTAACACGTTGGCTGCCCTTATACCCTCAACATCAAAAAGAAGTGGCTCAACTTCACCAATATTATCCTTTGCACCCCTTGACTATTCGTTTAATGGAAGAGGTTCGCGACAGTTTTTCACAAACCAGAGGCATGGTCGAGTTTGTCATGGTGCAAATGCTGGGAGATGAAGCCCGAGAGATCCCCTCTTTTCAACAACGTCATTGGGGAGAAATACTCAGCCCTGATTTTATTGTCGATCATTTCAAAGATTTATTTGAATTACAGCCCGATTTTTTACCTTTGTCGCAAAAATTATTTCCTTTTTATCGTGAACATTTTGCGACTTTGTTTCCCAATACAGAACGCCAAAAACTCGCCAAACGTTTACTGAAATTATTGGTTTTATTTTATATTTCTCCCTGTCGGGACACATTGACGGTACAGGATGCTTGCTATTGTTTATTGGTCAGTGTGAGTCAATTACAACCTGAAAAAAACCACCAGATTATTGCCAGTATTTTTGAACAGTTACATCAACAGGGGCGCTATATAGAAAAACACGGCAACGGGTATCGGCTCAATTTAAAACAGGATATTGGTGCCCAATTTGAAAAACAACTGGCGCACCACATCACCGACTTGCCCACCAATAAACGAATTTTATTCGAAGAAAGTCTGGAAGGATTGACGCAAAAAGATTTTGCATTGCTACAACTACCCTGTCAACAATGGCAATCCTACCAAGTTCACTGGCATTTTCACCCAAGGCAATTGACGCTATGTCTTGGCAATGCGCCTTGGCCAGAAAACACCCATCTCAAGCTACGTATTGCGCTACCTTGGCAACCTTTTGAAAAATCCGCCGCCAAGGGTGTTTTTGATCATCCCTCTTATTTTATTCTGCAACCTGCAACGCTCCATTTTGATGATGATTTAAAACAACTTGTCGCACTTCAACGTATGCAACAACATCCCTTATCTCAAGCTTTGGCGCAAAGAGTTAAATCTCAGTTAACGCATCAACGTCAACTATTTATTGCACAACTTCAAAACGCTTATTTACAAGCAAAACTCTACCATCAATCTGGCCAACAAATACAACACACCACGGGACAACTAGATCGCTTTGAAACCTTTATTGAACAAGTCGGGGTAACTCTGTTTAGACATTGTTTTCCTGGCTTTGAACGCTTTGCACCAAGCCATGGCCCATTACCTCAAGCAGCCTATGTAGAGTTAATGCATTTAGCCCAAGAGCAAGATATCTTGCAATATCAATCCAGTAGTTATTTAGGATTGATAAGAGAAGCCTACTGGTTACCGATGGGTTTGATTCAACGCCAAGGAAAGTGCTACAAAGTGACACCGCAACTGGGCAACCATCAACTCGTGAAGCGTTTGCAACCTTTGTTAGAAAGAGATCCCAGCCCCAAAGTGATTCATGAGGATTTAGCCCAACCTATTTTAGGATTGCTTGAAGATCAGATTAACTTGTTATTAATTTTTTTGTTATTACAAGGTGAGCTAGAAATCACGCGCCTCAAGCAAAGTTATAGATCATTGTTTGAAACCCTTCCCAATTTACTTCAATATGATCAAGTCTGCCTCAGTTATGGATTGAATTCTACTGAAGCGGAGCATCTTAAAAAATTGCTGCTAGCCTCTGAATTGAAAACGCCTAAACAATGGACATCTCTGACACAAAAACAATCCATCACCTCACTTCAGGAATTTGCAAAGTCTCACTTAGATACCTTGAGAAAAGCACGTGAGCAATTACAACAATTAGTCTCAGTCCCAGCTATGGCACGAGGCTTACAGCAAGTCATCGAACAATGGAAACCCTTACTACAGGATGTGCAACCTTTCGAAGCCTGGCAGCAATTTATTTATGAAGTCGGAGTCTTGGAGGATTTTATTGAAGCGGATATTGAAGCTATGGCTTTGGCTGAATTTTGTTCTAGACATTTTAATGAGAGCAAGCGTTACCTGCACCTGCTCTCCAATTTGCATCCATTCATGGAAAATCGGCATGATTTACCCGAGCAATGGCACTTATTACTGTCAGATGAATGGCAACAATCCTTTGCAAATTGGCAACATTGGTTGAAAAATTTTTCGCAATTTTATCAGGAATATCAAACTCAATATCAAGAAGCTCATGATCAATGGTGGTCAACACTAGATATTACTTTCCTGCAATGGCAACCCCCTGAGATTGCAGAACTCCAACAACTGAATTTATCAAAGCGATTAGAAAGCATCCGAGAACTGCAACAACAAAGCCAACAATGGCTTTGTCAACAATGTAGCGACTTATCCTATCAACCCTGCTGTAAATGCGGTTTTGATTTTTGTCATGTTGAAAAATTCACTACCATTCAGCAACAATGTTTACAGCAAATTGAGCGGGTGGAAATAGAGATAAAACGCTTTTTTGCTCAGACACAGATAA
>PCTP01000214.1:0-12448 GCA_002770795.1 Gammaproteobacteria bacterium CG22_combo_CG10-13_8_21_14_all_40_8
TCCTGTTGAAGTTGTGAAGGCTGCATTGGTGGTATCATTTACTTGACTTGAAACAACTGTTCCTGTGCCAACATTACCCAAAGAATCAGAAATCCGAATGGGACTGGCAGCGGCAATTTGTCGTAAATCTGCAACCTCTCTTCCCAAATCTGAAGAACCTAATTTTGTTGGTCGTATTAAGAAAGTATCGCCATCTACTGCTGCCCCTGAATTTACAGTGATACCAATACCAATAGTAGGTACAGCAACTGAAACAGGTAATGGTCCCGCTGGAGCGGGAAAACTAAATACTGCTGCATTGGTTGTAGTATTGGTTAATGTATAAATACCCGACTTAAAACTCAGAAGATAATCATCATCTGTTAATTTGCTCACATCATTGATTGAAACCTGTAAACTCAAGTTCCCGGTATTATTGGCATTATCTAAAACTCTACCTTGTTGAGCTGAAGTTGCATTAATATCATTAAATAAGCGACTTCCAAGCTGATCGTTCATATCCATGCCTAACTGATTTTGTTTATTAAAATTATCAGCAATGGCCAATGCAACTTTTCCTAATCGATTATATGTAGGTGTCAACATATTATCCCTAAAATCTTTTAATCCCCCTAACTTGCCACCAGCAATGGATGAAGTAATATTGACTTTGGTTGTGCCATTGGTTAATACCAAATCACTCTGTTTGGGATCTAATGCACTGGGTCTTGTTTCCAAAGTATTAAACTGAGCTCCAATCACCAAGCTTTGTCCTGTACCAATAAAAACACTGGTAGAACCGTCAGCCTGATCAAAGGTACTAATATCAATTAACTGACTTAATTGGTTTAATAATTGATCTCTTTTATCTAACAAATCATTGGGCGCGCCAAAACTTGAAACAGCCACGATATTCCGATTCATTTCAGCCAAACTGGATGAAATGGTGCTAATTTGCCGTGCTATACCACCAATTTCTGATTCAGTTCTATTAGCGATAGCATCTAGCTGAGAAGAAAGATTATTAAACCGAGTACTTAAAATCTGTACTTGATTGAATACGACTTCTCTTTGACCCACGGAAGATGGATCATTACTCAAACCATTAATGGAATCAAAAAATGATTGGATCGCTGGAGACGCTCCAGCGGAAGGATCGGCCAAAAAACCATCGATTTGTCCAGCCAATTCAGAAAAGATATCAAATTGATTATAAGTAGAGGTGTTATTAATGACTTCTTGGTTAGTAATTTTATCAAAAATACGACGTACATCATCAACCTGAGTTCCTGAGCCAAAAAAATTCCCACCAGAAAAAACTGGGTTTCTAGCGCCAAAAACAACATTTTGTCGAGTGTAACCATCGGTACTCACATTTGAAATATTATGTGAGGTAGTGCTCAGTGCGGCTTGAGCACCTAATAATCCGGAAATCGCGTTGCCTAATACGCCTACAGCCATCGCATTAACCTCCTAGAACAAGATTGACCATCTTGATTCTATATGTGTTTATCGGCTGAATCAGAAAAATATTCATTATTATTCCCCTGATAAAGCCATATGTTGTGACGCTAATATATGCTCAATTTTTTTCGCATAATCAGGATCTGTTGCGTAGCCAGCCTGTTGTAGCTCCCTAGCAAACTGTTTGGCATCGCTGCCATTCTGCAAAACATTTTCATAACGTTTATTGGATTGTAAAAACTTAACAAAATCGTTAAAACTCTGCTCTATATTGTCATAAACTCTAAATTGTCCTGTCTGCTTCTTAAATTCTTGGCCATCAAACTCTACAGAATTTTTAGTGACAGTTTCGCCAGACCAATCAGCATTAGATTTAATATTAAATAAATTATTAGAACTTTTGCTTTGCACTGCCTGCAAATCGGAAGAAGCATTTGTTGGGTTATCAGAATATTTTTGTAATATATGTTTTCCCCAACCTGTTTCAAGCGCTGCTTGAGCTAAAAGTACTTGTGGTGAGGTATTGAGTAACCGTGCCGCTTTTTCGGCATAAGGCATCAAATATTTAACAAACTGCTGAGGGGAATCAAAGGCTTGTGGCTCCGTTTTCTGTTCAAGCTGATCCACATCTTTTTGAATACTTTGTGGTTCAATAGATAACTCTTTAGTCACGGGCTGAATTTTCTGCAATGCTGTGTGCATCAAGCTTTTTGCGCTTAGTGTTTTAGGACTGATTTGTTCAACCAAGCTGGTTGTCGACTGATAACTTTTGCTGGCATTTTTAGGACTAAATTGACGCATCAATAAATCTGCAATGCCACCAGATGTTTTTCTATCGGATAAGGAAACAGCCATTTGTTGATCTAACATTCCTTGATAAAAATTCACAGCTTGGGAATTAAAAAGACTGTCTTTTTGAAAAACCTCGTTGGCTTCTCTCATGGTCGATAACAATTGCTTTAGGAACAAAGATTCAAATTGTGAAGCGGTTTTCTGTAAGGCCTCAACATTACCCTGCTTGGCGTATTTAAGTTTTCCCAATGATTGCACATCAAAGACATTGGATTGCGCCATGGAAACTTGTGATTGGGTCGAATTACTCATCATTGACTCCTAGATCACAACCAATTCAGCATGTAACGCATTGGCTTGCTTGAGGGCTGATAATATCGCCATAATATCTCCAGGCGCTGCGCCCACAGCATTTACTGCCTTGACAATATCTTTTAAATCAACCCCAGGACTGAATAAAAACATTCTGGTTTTTTCTTGCTTCACATCCAGGTCAGATTGATCCGTCACAGTGGTTTGACCATTGGATAAGGGACCAGGCTGACTCACTTGCTTGTTCTCAGAAATAGTCACCACCAAATTGCCATGGGCGACAGCAGCAGGACTCACTCTCACCGCACTACTAATGACAATCGTACCCGTTCTTGAATTCACCACGATTCTAGCGGGTGCTGTGGCTTCATTCACATCAAGATTTTCTAAACTCGACAAAAACATCACTCTTTGAGAATGATCTCTCGGCGCACTCACCTGAACACTACCAGCATCCATAGGACGAGCAACACCAGGACCCACAATATTATTAATCGAGTTGGAGATGTTTTTAGCCGTGGTGTAATCTGGGCGGTCAAGCAAGAAAGTAATGAAATCCCCTTCATTCACTGGAGACAATACTTCTCTTTCCACGATTGCCCCATTGGGAATTCGGCCTGTCGTGGGTACATTAATTGTAATTTTAGAACCATCACTACCCTGGACACCAAAACCGCCAACCACCATATTACCCTGTGCGATGGCATAAGTTTCCCCATCAATTCCTTTTAGAGGCGTCATCAATAATGAACCACCTCGCAAGCTTTTGGCTTCACCAACACTGGAAACCGTTACATCAAGTGTTTGCCCTGCTCGATGAAATGCATTCAACTGTGCCTGTACCGTCACAATAGCCATATTTTTTAATTTCAAATTCACCCCAACAGGAATGGTGATACCAAGGCGTAACAACATGGCTCGAAATTCTTGAATAGGATAAACCGTTGGCTCTCCTGTTCCATCTAATCCCACCACTAAGCCATAACCCACTAATGGATTAGAACGAACCCCTTCAATAGAAGCAATGTCTTTAATTCTTTCCGCATAAGTAAAACTAGAAAAACTCAATAAGACTAAGCATAAAATCCATTTCTTGAATTGAACAATATTCATAATGGCCACCAGCTACTGGAAAAGAAGCGACTTAACCAGCCCTGTTGATTCACAGCAGCTAAAGCACCTGTACCGCTATATTCAATGCGCGCATTGCCTAAGCGATTGGATAATAATTGGTTATCTGCAGTAATATCCTGAGGTCTAACAAGGCCCGTTAAACGAATATACTCCCGACCTTGGTTTAGGGTAATCCATTTTTCCCCTCGAACTGAAAGATATCCATTGGGTAAAACTTGCATCACGGTGACAGTAATATCCCCAGTCAGCTGATTACTCTGTTTGGTATCGGATTGACCATCAAATTGTCTTTGTGGCTCATATGACTGATTTAAACGGTTATTTAACAAACCTGCAGCGCCACCAGCAATCCCAAATAAGGTGGGATCGGGAATAGAAACAGAATCATCTTTCTTTAAACTGGTGTCGGCATTTTTCTTGGCATTGGTAGATTCCACCAGCTTCACCATCAGCATATCCCCTACCCGTTTGGCTTTGAAATCTTCAAATAAAAACTTTGCCGTTGCAGGATTATAAATTGCACCAGGCGTACTTTGAGGAACGGGAGCTTGTGTGGGATAAACGGGTGCAAACATCGGATCATTAGGAATTGGTCCCCTGATTGCCGTACAAGAAGATAGCAATATAGCCATAGACGATGCTATTAAAGAAAATGATATCAACTTATACAGAATGCTCATAAAATTACCTATAAGGTCTGATTGATAAATGACATCATGTCATCCACGGCTGATATAACCTTCGAATTCATTTCATAAGTTCTTTGGGTTTCAATTAAGCCAACAAGTTCTTCAACAACACTCACATTCGAGGCTTCTAAAGCACCACCAACCAAACTACCAAAACCTGCCAATCCAGGCGTACCTGTGGTTGCAGCACCACTACTAGCCGTTTCTTTAAACAGATTTTCGCCCATAGGTTGTAATCCTGCGGGATTTACAAAATCCACTAAGGTCAAATTACCTACAGAGGAAGGGGCTGTTTGTCCCGGTAACTGAACTGAGATAGTACCATCTTGCCCCACACTGATACTTTGAGCATCTTGGGGGATAGTTATTGCCGGTTGCACCACATAACCATTGCCGCCTGTAACCAGCTGGCCTGTGTTATCTAAAGAAAACTCACCATTTCGACTATAAGCAGCTGTGCCATCAGGTAACAAAACTTGGAAAAAGCCTCGACCCTGAATTGCAACATCCGTCGCATTATCTGTGACAATCATATTGCCCTGAGTAAAAGATTTAGAGACTCCAACCACTTTCACTCCAGTACCTAACATTAAACCACTGGATAGCTCGGTATTCTGAGAGGATTGGCTGCCAGGCTGACGCACGTTTTGATAAAGCATGTCTTCAAAAACAGCTCGACCTTTTTTATAACCAACGGTACTCGCATTAGCCAAATTATTTGATATTACTGAAATGTCAGTTTGTTGGGCATCAACGCCTGTTTTACTGATCCATAACGCGGGATGCATAAGCCTTCTCCACTTGTGTCAATATGTTGTCAAAAAGTCTTGATTAGTATTAACCTTGCAATAATCGATCCAAAGCTTGATCATTATCTGCAGAATCTTTAATCATTTTGATTTGAACTTCGAATCGTCGAGATAACTCAATCATTTTGGTCATCTCTTCAACAGGACTCACATTACTACCTTCCAAAGTTCGACTTTCCAAAGTTACGGAGGCATCTGAATTTAGAAGGGATTTATCTTTTTTCTCGAATAGACCATCTGCTCTTTTGGTAATTTCATTCAGGTTGGGGTTCACTAATTTCAAACGACCAATAACCTGAATAGCACTTTCTGGTGCGCCCATTGGACGGATACTTACCGTACCATCTCTCCCTATTTCGACCGATTCCTGTGGCGGCACAATTAAGGGTCCACCATCTCCCATCACCGGTTGACCAAAAGAGTTTTGTAATAAACCCGATGAAGAAATACTTAATTCTCCATTACGGGTATAGCCTTCACTACCATCTTTGGCTTGCACAGCCAAAAAACCATCACCTCGGATCGCCACATCCAAAGGGTTTCCTGTAGACATCAAAGGGCCAGATTTAAAGTTAGCACTCTGAGTAGTGGCCAGTGAAAAAACTCTGGTCGCCAAGCCCTTTCCCATCACCGGAAAAGATTGGGCTTGATTGAGATCGGCTCTAAAGCCATTGGTTGAAGCATTGGCTAGATTATTAGCCACATTCACCTGAGCCAATACAGACTCTTTGGCGCCACTCATGGCTATGTATGCTAATTTATCCATTTTTATTTACCTCAATACTAAGTACGAAAAACTATCGGATCTGAATAATAGTGGTGGTTAACGCATTATTGGTCTCAATGGCTTTGGCGTTAGCCTGAAAGTTTCTTTGAGCCGTAATCAGATTCACCAGCTCTCCGGTTAAATCCACATTCGATGTTTCTAAAGCACCACCTCTAATATTACCAAAGCTAGAACTTCCAGCCTCACCCGCTAATGCTGCGCCACTTGAAAGAGTTTCTTTCCATGTGGTATTCCCTGCTTGCGCCAAACCCTGATCATTGGTAAATCTTGCCATAGCAATTTTACCCAAAGCACTTTGTTGACCATTACTAAAATTAGCCCTAACGATACCTGTCTCTCCAATTTCAATGCCACTTAAGCGACCAATTGGGAAACCATCTTGACTTAAGGTAGTGGCATTAAATGGTGATGCAAATTGTGTAGGGGTATTATTGGCATAATCTAAAATTAGAGTTTGGGTTGGATCTGCACCAACCCCTAGAGGTAATGGATCAGATACCATGGGGGATGGCCATTCACCAGAGGGATTACCTGGACTACCTGGTACGGCTAAAAGTGAGCCCACATTGTTAAAGGTCAAAACACCATAGGTGAGAGGAGTAACGGCAGGAGCAATCACTGCACCTTCTCCACCACCAGTAATAGGTACTGGCTGATCATCTAAAAAGAGATACTGTGCCCAACTATTATCTGAAAAAGTAGCTCCGGCATTAGGATCAAAGGTGGCTGGAACCGCTAAGGAGGGATTCAACTTCACAAAATAGGTTGTCGCAATATGAGGCTGCCCTAAAGAGTCAAAAACAGTCACTGATGTTGACGCTGAAAAGGTATTGTCGTTACTTGGGTCAAAAACTGTCGGATCAAGACTCGGTACTGTAGCAGGTAAGTTGACCCCTAACTCAATCTGAGAAGTCTGCTGAGGTGCACCCGCTGTGCTAGGGATCAACAAAGGAATGGTATTACTTAAACTACTGGCGGTAACTGTACCCGTGGATGAATTGACAGGAAATACTCTAAGTGCTTTGCCTTGGGCATTGACCACATTACCCTGATCATCCAAACTAAACGCGCCAGACCGGGTATAGCTCAAATCTGAAGAAGTAGGATCATCGGTTAATACAAAAAATCCTTGACCAGAAATGGCTAAGTCTAAACTATTTTGAGTGAACTCCAAATTTCCCTGAGTAAATTGTTGTGCCACTCTGGAAAGTAAAACACCACTGCCAATGGCACTAGATGAAGCACCTAATGAGGATGTTGCAAAAATATCGGCAAATTCAGCTCTTGAGCTTTTAAAACCCGTTGTTGAAACATTGGCAATATTATTACTGGTGACAGATAAATCTGAATTTGCGGCTCTTAAACCACTTAATGCTGTATTAAAAGACATTGTTTGTTACCTCTTCAATTAAAAAAACCCAACTCTATCAATCAACCATTAATCCGACTAACATCGCTCAAATTAACGGGGCCTAAACCTGCTAAATTTAAAACCACACCCTGTACGCCTCCCAAAGAAACACTGTCAACTTGAGCAGCCACTAGGGTTGGAAACTGTGTGGTTTCATCTTTAATTTTTCCTGTAAAATTAATATGGTAAACACCTTCTGCCACTTGGTTACCTGCTTCATCTTTTCCGTCCCATTCCCATTTCACCTCAGGCCCTGTCTGTTGGCCTAAAGAAATGGTACGAATGGTTTGTCCATTCTCATCAGTGATACTGAGTGTTGCTTGACTCACGGCAGATGTGACTCCGGCAATACCTGATGCGCCGCCATCTCCAGACACATAGGCCATATCAGCAGGAACTAAGACTTCTTTTCCTACCAATGTTGATGCCTGTAACGCCTGATTTGAACTCATGGCATTAGCCAATTCAGAAAAACTACTTTCTAATCGACTCAAACTTTCCACGCTACTAAACTGAGCCATCTGAGCAATGAACTGACCATTATCTTGTGGCTTTAAAGGATCTTGAGCAGATAATTGAGCAGTCATCAAAGCCAAAAAATCCGATTGTCCGAGTTCAGAACTACCTAATCTTGGGTTAGTACTCTGTGTGGCAATACCATTGGATAAAATATCTGTGCTAGCATTTGTTGAAATCATAATCTCGCTCCAAAACTCACTTGCTTATTATCAAAATTTTTTAATTGTTTCATTACAACAAGCCCCTTCATAACTATTGGCCTAAACGAAGCGTTTGTTGGATGAGTTGCTTAGCCGTGCTAGCCACCTGTACATTGGTTTGGTATGAACGTGAAGCCTCAATCATATTGGTCATCTCTTCAACCATGTTGATGTTAGAAACATACACATTGCCATCAGCGTCTGCTAAAGGATGATCTGGGCGATATTGCTTAATGGGTTCGTCTCCCGACTCAATTACACCAGACACTTTCACGCCCACACTTTTATTTTTTGCCTGATAAAAATCTGAACTTAGATCCGTCGATTGTAAAACGACTTGGCGAGATCGATAGGCTGAAGCAAAATCGCCTGAAACGGAATCTGCGTTGGCTAAATTACTGGCGGTAGCATTCAACCTTGCAGATTGTGCGCTAAGTGCTGAGCCTGTTATTCCAAAAATATTGGTTAAACTCATGATCTGTTCCTCTTTTATTCGCCACGTATGGCTTTCATCATGCCTTTAATGCGGCCGTCTAAAATTTGAAAACTGGTCTGATAATCCAAAGCATTTTGTGCATAAGCCATTTTTTCATGAGCCATATCCACGGTATTTCCATCACCTGTATCGGGTTGATTGGGAACTCGATACTTCACAAATTCTGATCGGTTAACTGATGATTGACCCGCTAAAGACGATGATTTTTTCATGATTTCCAAAGCTTGCTTAAAATCTAAATCCTTGGCTTTGTATCCAGGTGTATCTGCATTGGCAATATTACTCGCCAAAACTTCTGCTCTTTGTTCTCTTAATAACAAAGCTGCGGAATGCATACCTATTGATTTATCAAATCCAATTCCCATGGTGTTAATTCTCTTAATAATGACAGCTAGTTAAAACATAGCAATTCACATGCCAAATAAAAAACTAACGGATTTTCAATAAGGTAGATAAAGCTTAATGCTGAGAAGGGGGGGAATTAAGCGGCAATGCCAGCTTGGGGGACAACCTTTGCCGCTTATACAAGCTGTAAAGATGTGAAGAGAATGTGAAGAGGACAGGCAAGAGATCGAGTAGTGTGAGGCGTCACTGCCTCAACCCTCTCTCAGAACCGTACCCACGAGCCTCGTATACGGCTCATGCGATCTATTATCCCTACAGACAAGGGACAAGAACAAAGTTCTTAATTCGTTTATTGAATACAGGCCAATCTCTTTAAACCAATTATTGGGCATCGCATAACTGGCTAATGGGCTCGCGGCATTTCGCCACGAGTTCATCTTTATGAAATTAAACGAAGGTTTGTAACTCAGTTGCTTCAGTCGCCGATGCAGCTTGCCCAGCAACAGCGCCGAAGCAGGTTCATTTGTATTCTGTACCTCTAACTTCCTATGGCTTCCTTCGGACCTCATCGCTGGCCAATGATCTCCTCGCTTAAAAGAGCCTACTTTTGGTGCCATTTGGATTATCTTCCCCTTAGTCAGGGCGATCCCACTTTCTTTCAAGTGGATGGGTTTGCCAGCTTCGCTGGGCAAAAAAAAAAGGCCGTATAAACGGCCTTTTTTTTATCTGATCCCAGAACGCCTGAGTGCAGAGGGCGTAAAGTCAGCTTCAGATAATCCTGCATTAAATTCATACATCGATTCTTTATTATCCAAACCTATTGCAATATAACGTCCTGATAATAAATCATAGTAAGTTTCTAATGTTGACCACTGAACGGGTACTTCATAATAATTAAGGATATGAGCTTGTTCTACTCTCCATAATTGATCATTATTATTGTACACATCAGCTTCAGCAATCTGCCAGCTGTCTTCGTCAATATAGAATACACGTTTCTTATAAACATGACGGGTGCCTGGATTTAAATTACCTTCTATTATCCAAACCCGATGAAGTTCCCAACGTACTAGATCAGGGTTGATATGACCTGGTTGGATAATCTCATTGTAGTCATGTTTGTCGGAATGTAGTTCATAAGAGTTATAAGGAATATAGATCTCTTTTTTGCCCTTCAGGGTCCAATTATAACGATTAGGCGCACCATTGAACATATCAAAATCATCCGTAGTTCTCAAACCATCCGACGCGGTACCAGGAGCATCATAGGCCACATTAGGCGCACGGCGCACACGACGCTGACCCGTGTTATAAGTCCAAGCTTGTCTCGGTTCTTTCACCTGATCCAACGTTTCATGAACCAAGAGTGCGGTTCCAGCTAATCTTGCGGGTGAACTAACAGATTGTTTGAACAAGAAAAGTAGATTACTTTTCTCTAATGATTCAGGTGTAGATTTTTGATCATCATAAAGATTCATCAACTCATCTTCAAATTGAACGAAGGTAAACGTGCCATCTCTGGTAGGAGCTGCTTGTCCACCTGATCGTTTAACATTCACACCGCGGTATCGAACAATATGATTCCATAACACTTCCAGAGCATTTTGTGGAATTGGAAAAGGCGTTCCAATGGCTGCGTTCTTCATACCATTTCCGTCTGCTATCAGTTCTGATCTGACGGCATTCTTTTTGGTCTCATCATATACATATTGAGGATAAGAAGATGTGCGTCGAGTTTGATAAACATTTATTTTGTAGGTTGTTGGATAGGTTTCAAAAAGTGCAAGTTGTCCTGGTGTCAATGCATCTTTGTATTTATCCAAATTTTGTGGCGTAATAGTAAATTGGATTTTGTCATCTGGAAATGGGTTTGGGTGATGATCCCCCGCCTTATAACCAGCTGGCACAGAGGTAATTCCTCCGTTCCAGGCAGGAATGGTACCGGCTTTATTGCCAGCCATTTCACCACCAAGTGGTGTTAAATCAACTCCCAATCGATTGGCTTCACTTTGTGAAACCTTTGCATTGGCTGAAAACATGCTCAGTGCCAGAAGAATGGCCCCACCAATTCGCATTTTATTATTGCTGTTTCGCATTCGCGTTGTCCCTCTATAATCTTAAATTGAGTAGCTAAAACTGACAGCTAGGAAATCTTTGTCAGCTAAATTATTAGCAGACCCCGCGCCAAAAAATGAGCTATATACAATATCCCACTTATAAATTGATTGATAATCAAATCCTACCCCAAGTGCTACCGCTTTTCTGTCCTCAACGAAGTTACTGATAGGTGTAGGTGTATTACCATTAACATCATGCTGGAATACAATACGAGGGCTCATATTGATACCGGCAAAAGCATTGTTATAATCAAGTTTAGCAACGAAACGATACCCCCAGGAAAAACTATCAGCAAAGCCAGTTTTTTCGTAGCCTTCAAAGTTAGCCCTTGCCGGATTACCTGATCTTGGAGTGCCTGGTCCATCAAATCTCAATACAGATTTATTGGGTAAATCTGGGATCCAATTAGCACCGATTTCACCTAAAACAGTCAGCTGGTCTGCGCCCAACTTAGGACCAAATAATTGAGTTAATGTTGTCTGTGCTTGAATGGTATCAAACAAACGATAACCCGAAATCACATCTCCAGGTCTTGCGCCAGCAGGAATTTGCGATGTACCACTAGGAACAGCTCCTACAGGTTCAAGCGCCGCAAACAATAGTTCTATGTCGTCTATCTGCAAAGGTTCATCCAGTCGGTAAGAGACCTCACCAGCAATAGATAAACCATTTTGCATCACGGTGTTGAAACTAATACCATACATACGAATATCTTCTAGATATTCTTCAAATCCCTGAACCAAGTTACCGTTGTGTGCAAAAGATGAAATAATGGGTCTTTTGTTGTGGTAGTTAACCGCATAAAAGCCAAATTCTGTCTGATTTAATGCTTCTGCCATCCAAGACAATTTCAAGCCATACTGGCCACCATCTCTTGCATGTATATCATCTACTCTTTGAGCAGATTGCCCAGGCGTACCTTCCGGAACATAACCAAAACCAAAGTTGATATCAGTTCCACCCGCACCCAGAAAATCATTTGGAGCAAATAAAGTACCAGGAGGATCAAAACGAAATGGTTTCCAATCAAATTGAAGATAAGCTTCAAGGCTCATGGTATCATTCAAGTCAAGTGAAGCCCATAATGATTTAACAGGAATAAAGGCTTCTCTTAATTCTGAACCAGGTGTTCTTAAGGCACTCAAGTTAATCGGGTTAGCCTCAGCAATACTGTGCTGGATGAAAGTACTCTCCCCCCAGTTAACCACTTGCTTACCTAATCGAGCTTGGAAATAATGACCACCTAACTCCCAGCTGCCATAAACGAAAGCATCCAGAAGCTGGATGTCATGCCCAGCTTGACCTTCGGCAGCATCGGTCAAAGGTTTAAACCTCATGTTGTCATCCATTAAAGCAGAATCATAAAAATATCTAAAACGCGTAAACAAACCAA
>PCTP01000214.1:12661-13257 GCA_002770795.1 Gammaproteobacteria bacterium CG22_combo_CG10-13_8_21_14_all_40_8
AGCGCCAAGAAGCTTTCCGCAGACCTTGACAATATTGTTAATATTAAGAGTAGCATCTTGGCCAAAACTCAAAAAGCACTTATTTATTTCTTTTAGACGCCATTCAGTTAATTTGCGCTCCGTAATATCTTCTCCGGTACTTAAAGTAATAATAATACCTCTTTCATCCTGCAAATAAGCATTATGCCAACGGATTAAACGCTCGCTTCCATCACTGGTTAATATCGGATTCTCATAGTATTCCGTACCTTCTATTTTTCTGGATAAAACTTGAGCCAGGGTATTTTTAACCTGGCTACGCATTTTTTTAGGTATAAAATTCTCTATCCAATTCTTACCGATAATCTCGTTTTGGTTATACCCTAGAATTTGGCTGCCGCGTTTATTGATAAGGATTATTTTGCCTTTTTGATCCAAAGCTATTACAATTTCGCCGGCAAGATCTAAATAACGCTGCAATCTCTCTTTTTCGTTTTGTAGCCTTGATTCTGCCCAAGAGCATTGTTTACTAGTTATTTCTAACTCGGCATTTCTCTGACGCAAGCTCTCAAGTTCTTCTAAAATTTCTTTTTTTAGATTCTCTTCCATAGTTATTA
>PCTP01000049.1:0-13090 GCA_002770795.1 Gammaproteobacteria bacterium CG22_combo_CG10-13_8_21_14_all_40_8
TATAAGGTTTTTTTCGCTCGGCCTTGAAGAAAACCAAAGTCTCGAAAGCCAAAAGTAGACAGGCATAACCAATGTTTTCTCGGTGTTCTCTGTGTCCTCGGTGGTAAAATAGTTTTTTAAAGATCAATGAACACACAGAGGACACAGAGAACACCGAGAGTTTAGTAGTATATTGAGCATCTTGGGATGACAGCATCTTGGGACACCCATTTCTTTTTTTGACCACTACAAATTTGATTATATTTTTAAGTAATGGGTGTCCAAGTCCACACCAAGTCCACACTACTAGTCCACACTAGACCGCAGAATTGCTGATTGGGAGACCCTGCATCAAGAGTTGAATGCATGGGAAACCAAACGAAATGATGCTGGAGCATCCATCAACTGGATGTTTAATGTCGATGGCGCTCGCGAAAAGCTGACCAAAGCTTACGCCAACCTCAACCAGTCTGAAGCTGGCTCTGATGTAGAGCCAAATGGTCAAAATTAATGTGTCGATGTACTAGCTTAGGTAACTACTCGTCTTATGTCATTTATCTCTCGTATTGACTTAAATCAACACAAAATCAATATTATTGAACTAGAATTATTTTTATCTTATTGATAAAAAATAGGTTCATTTTTAAATCATGCATGAACAAGCGACTTTCCAATCCCATAAAATGCTATTCTTTAATACTTTTGCATTCACTATCTGTTTTGCGGTATGGATGCTTAATGGCGTTTTAGTCACTTATCTGGCGGCTAATCAGGTTTATGCCTGGGGGCCGGTAGAAATTGGCTGGTTGATGGGGATCCCAGTTTTGACGGGCGCAATATTTCGATTGCCTGCCGGCATACTCACAGACAAATTCGGCGGTAAGCCAATTTACATCGCGCTACTTTTTATTTGCGCTATTCCTATGTACTTACTCAGTTTTGCCGATAGTTTCTGGTTTTTCGCCGCCTGTAGTTTTGGTTTTGGCCTTGCCGGAACCAGCTTCTCAATTGGTATAGCATTTACCTCAGTCTGGTATCCGCGCAATAAACAAGGCATGGCGCTGGGGATCTTTGGTGCTGGTAATGCGGGTGCAGCATTAACAACTTTAATCGCACCAACCCTGTTAAATCACCTCACCAAAAATGGCACTCAAATTGAGGGTTGGCGAAACTTGCCGATAATTTATGCTGGGTTACTAGTGATTATGGCGGTCATATTCCTGTTATTTACCCAGAACAAAAAACCAGCCTCCCATGCAAAACCGGTTAGGGAAATGTTGCTCCCCTTGAAACATCTTCGAGTTTGGCGCTTTGGTCTTTATTATTTTCTTGTGTTTGGCTGTTTTGTGGCGTTTTCTCAATGGCTGGTACCCTATTTTGTGAATGTTTATTATATGCCGCTGGTAACAGCCGGTATTTTAGCGGCCATGTTCAGTTTTCCATCGGGGGTTATTCGCGCATTAGGCGGTTGGATGTCGGATAAATTTGGCGCACGAAAAATCATGTATTGGGTGCTCGGCTCATCGATGATTATTTCTCTGATGCTTTCCGTACCCAAAATGGAGGTTTATTCAACTGGTCAAGGGATCATGGCAACCGCTTCGGGAACTGTCACAGCCGTTAGCAAAAACAGCATTAGCGTCGGCCAGAAGGTATATCAACTTCAGTCAAAAACTCGGAGTTTTGAAAATCTTGATGAAACTCTCTTGGTTTTTCCCACTAAAGAAACCTGGCAAGAAAGTGTGGTGGCTGTGGGTCAGCAAATTAGCAAAAAAGAGTTACTCGCCAAAGGCGTCACTCGAATTTATTTTCAGGCTAATATGTGGATTTTTGCGGTGATAGTAATCATTCTGGGCAGTATCTGGGGTATAGGCAAAGCGGCGGTTTACAAACATATTCCGGATTATTATCCCGACCAGGTGGGTGTTGTTGGCGGTATGGTTGGGGTATTAGGCGGTTTAGGTGGCTTTGTTTGCCCAATTATTTTTGGTTATCTGCTTGAATGGACCGGTTTATGGACGAGCGCCTGGATGTTTATGTTTGTTGTTTCGCTGATCTGTGTTTTTTGGATGCACCGCAGCATCATGAAACAGATAGCGCCACCATTTAATCTGGAGTCAAAATTTTCGGCATTACTGAATGCCGATAACAGTCATCTTTTAGATCAAATCCTCAGTTGGAATGACAAACTGAGCGTCGGTGTCCCGGAAATTGATCGCCAGCATAAGCAGATGATGTTTATTATCAATAGCATGGGAGAAGTGCTAAAAAATGACCCAGACTTTACCAAGATAGCCCCTATAGTTGATGAACTGGTGGCCTACACCCAAAAACATTTTGCCTATGAAGAAAGTTTATTGGTGAAAAATAACTGTCCTGAATTCGCAGCGCATGAAAAAAATCACATACAGTTACTGCAAGAAATTAATGAGTGGCGAGAAAAAGCCAAAGGGAGTTCACCCGAAAATTTAAAAACATTAATGAGTATTCTCAGAGTCTGGTTCCCCGGCCATATTCTTAATGCCGATAAAAAACATGCTGGCTATTTTAAACAATAAGGTTTGCTTCATTAACTTCAACCTAGAGTCCACTGTGCCCGACTGCGGACTCCAGGTATAAATACAGGTTGCACTTGCTATTATCAATTTATAAAACCATTTATGGTTAAAACCTTTTTTATCTTTTTGGCGGTTCGAGCTAGTTTATTTATGTCTCCTAGCTTGGGAACAATGTCATTATTTAATTGGAGCTGCCAAAAGCAGATCTCACTATCTAAATATTCAATTAACTTTTTAGAACAACCCTGGCATGGTCCTGTACATAAGCTAGATTCAGGTGCATTAAAGGGAATAACACGTCTTATTTGATGAATAAGAATTTGCATTGCTTCTTTTGGCACAGGTTTCAAAATACTTCCTCGTTGTTTTATAGGGTGCAGATCTTTTGACATGACTAAATTATATTTAATTTTCAATTAGTTAGATTTTTTAGAACATAAGGTGCCTATTTGCAATACTCGCATGGGTGTTTATCCGTCTTAGCCTGTGACGCTATCTAGTGGCTGATCTTATGTTCCACAGCCAAAACAGCCGCCTCCACCCGCGTTTTTAATCCCAGTTTTTTTAACAGACTTTTAACATGAACTTTAACGGTTCCTTCAGTAATATCTAGAGTATTAGCAATCGCTTTGTTACTTTTCCCTATTGCAATTTGTTTGAGTATTTCAACTTCTCTCGGTGTTAATTTTTCAATGGAATTGAGTATGCCAGGGGATCGCAAAGAACGGACTAAAATTTGAGTGAGTTGGCTACTCAATACCATATCACCGTTTAATGCAGCGTTCATTTTCTCAATTAACTCCTCAGGCTCTGAATCTTTCAGTAAGTAACCATTGGCACCTAACTTAAGTGTTTGCAATACATCAATTTCACTATCTGAGACGGTAAACATCAGTACCTTGGCATTAACTTTTGCATGTTTTAATGCGTTTAAAGTATCAATGCCACTTAAACCTTTCATATTTAAATCCAGCAAAATCAATGCGGGTTGATGTTCAATCGCCAGAGAAATACCTTCCTCCCCTGAACTTGCTTCGGCTACAACTTCCATGTTGTCTTCCAAAGCAATTAATTGGGCAACGCCTTTTCTCAGCAGTGGGTGGTCATCAATTAAAATGATTTTATTTTTACTCATAAATAGCCTTGGTATTTTTTGCTAATTTTTTTTGAGATTGAATGATCAAACTCAAAGGTGACTCGGGTACCTTTGGCATTATCCGACTGTATTTCAATGAAAGTATTGAGTGATTTCGCTCTTTCTTTCATAATGTCCAATCCGAAGTGGCCTTGGGTATTTTCTGTTTTTTTGATGAACCCATGCCCATCATCCCATATGTTTACCTGAACTTTATTGTTTTCTTTTTTCAATATTACGCCAGCATTTTTTGATTTGGCATGACGATGAATATTAGATAATGCTTCGCGTACAATTTGTAGAACATGAATTTCCTGATTGGCCGACAACAGATCCTGCGGCAATTTAAAATCAAGTGCAATCGGATGCTGACATTTTGCGCTAAATTCTGCCACAGTACCTTGCAAGGCTTTTTCAATGGAAGGATCATCCAATTTTAAGCGAAAGGTAGTGAGTAATTCTCGAAGTTGCTGATACGCATTGTTGAGTCCTTGTTTAATATCTTCGATGGTTTCTGTAATCTGTTCTTTGGCAACATTTTTTTGCATCTTTCGAGTTAACAGACTCATTTGTACTTTCAGATAAGAAAGTGATTGCGCTAACGAATCATGCAGCTCTCTTGCAATAACTGTACGCTCCTCAACAATTAATAATCGATCATTAATATTACGTTTTTGCTCTAACTCAATTGCAGTTGCCACTATATCGGCTAGGGTTTGTAATAATTGTTTTTGCCAGTCTTTTATGTTTTCATGTTCAGGAAAATACCATATCAAGCTGCCAAATAGCTGATTCGGTTTTTTCAGCGGAAATTTCAGGGAGTTTAGGCAAGCTATTTCAACCGTGCTGAGCATTTTTACATTCTCTATAGTGTTAAATATTGTTTGTCTTTCAATAGCAACTTTGCCAAAACCGAGTGCCATTTCTAATTCGGTGATTATTTGTTGATCCGTTTGGTGAAATTCATTACGTGCCAGATTATTGGCTGCGTGATACAAAACCTGCAAGGATTGATTGCTATGTACCAGTGCCTTTGTTTTATCAGAAACACGCGCTTCATAATCCTGATAGGTTGATTGCAATTGTTGAGACATTTGATTAATGGTGTCTGTCAGTACGCCTAATTCATCATCTCCCTGATAATCTGCTTTAAGTTCAAAATGCCCTTTACCGAGTTCATTGGCGACTTTCACCAACTGTTTAAGTGGTGAGATGATCGTTTGGTTGAGGCGTACCAGAACAATAAAGGAAATGAGCAATGTTGATAAAAGTCCCATGCCTTGAATTAATCGCAAAAAACCTAATTTTTTTTCTGATTCTAATTGTAAAAGCGTTACTAGTCGATCTATGGCAATAACAAACTGGTCAAAAAATTTAATTGGCTGTATTGTTTTGGGTTCTTTAAAGCTCAACCATAAAGTTTGGATCGTCTGATATTGGTTGTTTATTGATTCAATCTCTCTGGCACCAGTGATCCCACCGGAAAATAAATGCTTCAGGTTGCTTTCAAAGGTGTTTATTTCTTTATTTAAAAGTGTATGTTGGTCACTGGGATCTGGCAAATAAGCAGCCAGTAATTGCGCCCTTGAAATTCGAATGGCTTGCATTCTTAGCGCCCCCGCACGATTGATTTGCTCAGCATCACCACTTAATCTTTCGGCCACCAACATGGATGAAATCATGCTGACTAAGCCAAAAGCAATGATCAGCGCCAGAATTTGACCAGCCTTGGCCACCAGAGAAGATCTGATAGAGGCAGAATCCTCAGCATCCATTTCTGTTTGCTTTAATTTTGTATCAATATTATTGAGAGCCATCAATTTTTTAAACCTGTGATAAACCTATAAATCAGTATTTCTGGTTAAAAATAAGCATATACCACTTATATACCACTTAATAGTTAATGGGTAACAAAAATAATAACATCCAACTCAATAATTCACAAAAATAAAATAAAAAAAACAATAGGTTAGCTACAAAAAAAAGGATACCTCTTTGGTGGTATTTTTTGTTTTGAATGATTATTCAGCGGGTTAATTCATCTGATCTGGATCAAGGTCATAATGTCTGGATCTGCTACTTTGATATCTTAGACCATTTATTGTTGATGAGAATTAAATTTCTCAAACACAATAATAAGAAACAATTAATTTAGATAAAACCGTAAGAATTACACTATTTAATTTAATGGACTTAACCCATTTTAAAACTAAATTTAATCGGAGTAAAAAATGTCAGACATCAAACAATGGGATGTTGAAGATCCTAAATTTTGGGAATCTGAAGGAAAGAAGATTGCCAATCGCAATCTCTGGATCTCTATTCCCAGCTTATTTTGTGGTTTTGCCATCTGGTTGTATTGGGGCATTATCACCGTACAAATGTTGAACTTGGGTTTTCCCTTTGCTAAATCTGAACTGTTTACCCTGATGGCGATTTCCGGTTTAACCGGTGCGACTCTGCGTATTCCCAGTAGTTTTTTTATCCGTTTATGCGGCGGTCGAAATACTATCGTGTTCACCACGGCACTGTTAATGCTACCGGCAATCGGTACCGGCATTGCCTTGCAAGACATCAATACCCCGCTCTGGGTATTTCAGGGGCTGGCGCTGTTATCTGGTTTTGGTGGGGGTAATTTTGCCTCTTCTATGTCTAATATCAGTTTTTTCTTTCCTAAAAAACAACAAGGTTTAGCCTTAGGATTAAATGCCGGCTTAGGTAATTTTGGTGTCACCAGCATGCAAATATTAGTGCCACTGGTGATGACTTTTGGTTTATTTGGCGGTGAGCCAATGGAACTGGTGGTCTCATCGGGTACTTTGATCGGCAAGATCCCGGTCGGCACAGAGACCTGGATCCATAATGCGGGTTATGTCTGGTTATTGTTTTTAATACCTCTGGCAATAGTGGGTTGGGTTGGTATGAACAATATCAAAGACTCGCATGTGACGCCTGATTTGCCCAATCCAATCGTTTCTTTTGGCATTATCTCGGTAATGTTGTTGATTGGTTTTGCTACCGCCATCGCAGGTTTATGGTTTATTTTGCCAGAGTCGGCACACGGATCGGGATTTGATGTACCCAAAGAAATGGTTTTAATCGGTGTGGTTGGCGCCACGGTCATGTTGTTGAAATTTTTGCCAGGACAAATTCGCACCAACCTCGAACGCCAGTACAAAATTTTTAGTAATCCACACACCTGGGTCATGAGTATCATCTATACCATGACCTTTGGCTCCTTCATTGGTTTTGCGGCCGCATTTCCATTGTCTATTAAAATCATCTTTGGTTATCAGCATATTTTAGTGGATGGGGTAATGACCCACGATACCATGAATGCAAGCGCTCCAAGCGCCTTAATGTATGCCTGGATGGGCGCTTTTATCGGCGCGTTAATTCGTCCAGTCGGTGGCTGGATAGCCGATAAATTAGGCGGTGCCAGAGTGACTCAGTATTGTTCCATGGCGATGGTAGTCAGTGCATTAGGCGTTGCTTATTACATGAAGGCAGCCTACGCTTCAGCGACACCACAAGATTATTTTGTTGAGTTTTTAGTGTTTTTTTTAGTGTTATTTGCGGCCACCGGCATTGGCAATGGTTCAACCTTTCGCACCATTTCCATGGTTTTCAACAAAGAACAGGCTGGACCCGTTTTAGGTTGGACTTCTGCCATTGCCGCCTACGGTGCCTTTTACATTCCTATTGTGCTAGGTGAGCAAATTAAACTGACCACCCCAGAAAATGCGTTGATAGGCTTTGCCATATTTTACGCGGTATGTATCGGCATTAACTGGTGGTTCTACTTAAGAAAAGGCGCTGAGTTTCATAACCCATAAAAACCTTATTCAAGCAAAGATGACGTTTATCACCTTTGCTAATTTTAGAAATTTATTGTGTGGTTGATTGTGTGGTTGATTTTTTAAATATTATTTGATAACCGACTATTGTTAAACAGTTGGCTAATCAGTTAACGGAGAAAACGAATGAGTCACTTTTTAGATAGGTTGCAGTTTTTTAAGAAGAAAACTGGCGAATTCTCTGACGGACATGGTGAAACTACCAATGAAAGTCGTGAATGGGAAAACAGCTACCGCCAACGCTGGCAGCATGACAAGATTGTGCGTTCGACTCACGGAGTCAACTGTACCGGCTCTTGTTCATGGAAAATTTATGTTAAAAATGGTTTGGTTACCTGGGAAACTCAGCAAACCGATTATCCTCGAACCCGTCCTGACTTACCTAATCACGAACCTCGCGGTTGCCCGCGTGGTGCCAGTTATTCCTGGTATTTGTATAGTGCCAACCGTTTAAAATATCCCAAAATTCGCAAACCTTTGATAAAGCTGTGGCGTGAAGCGCGTGCCACCATGAAACCTGTCGATGCTTGGGCTTCGATTGTTGAAAACAAGGAAAAAGCCGATTCTTATAAATCAAAACGCGGTTTAGGTGGCTTTGTGCGATCTTCTTGGGACGAAGCGAATGAAATGATTGCTGCGGCTAATGTTTATACCGCTAAAATTTATGGTCCCGACAGAGTCATCGGCTTCTCCCCTATTCCGGCGATGAGTATGGTTTCTTATGCGGCTGGTTCTCGTTATCTTTCATTGATTGGTGGGGTCTGTTTAAGTTTTTATGACTGGTACTGCGACTTACCACCATCATCACCCCAGGTGTGGGGCGAGCAAACCGACGTGCCCGAATCGGCTGACTGGTATAACTCCAACTATATTATTGCCTGGGGTTCTAATGTGCCGCAAACTCGTACACCCGATGCGCATTTTTTCACCGAAGTCAGATACAAAGGCGCCAAAACCGTTTCGATTACTCCGGATTACGCCGAAGTATCCAAATTAACCGATGAATGGTTAAATCCAAAGCAAGGGACAGATGCGGCATTAGCTATGGCGTTTGGTCATGTTATTCTACGTGAATTCCATTTAGACAAACCCAGTGAATATTTCACCGAATATGTGCGTACCACCAGCGATTTACCGATGTTGGTTGTACTGGAAAAACATGACGACGGCTCGTCTAAGGCTAATGGCTCCTTAAAATCAACCCGTTTCTTACGCGCTTCAGACTTGACGGATAATTTAGGCCAGGAAAATAATCCTGACTGGAAAACAATCGCGATTGATGAAAATACTAATGAAATGGTTTCTCCGACCGGATCAATTGGCTATCGTTGGGGTGAAAAAGGCAAGTGGAATATTAAAGCCCGTGAAGGTAAAAATGGTGCTGATACCAAATTACAATTATCACTAATAGGTAATGACGATGAACCAGGAACAGTTTCACCAGTAGCTTTCCCCAATTTTTGTGCCGATGAAAGTAACAAACATTGGAATGCTTCTGGTGGTGATGATATTTTAGTCAGAAACGTACCAACAAAAACAATAAAGGGTGCCAACGGCGCAGATCTGATTGTTGCAACGGTTTATGACCTGATGATGGCCAACTATGGCCTCGATCGTGGTTTGGGCGGTGAAAACGTGGCGAAAAGTTATGACGATATCACCCCCGGAACGCCAGCTTGGCAAGAAAAAATTACCGGTTTAGACCGCAAAAAAGTCATCAGGATCGCCCGCGAATTTGCGGATACCGCGCACAAAACTAATGGTAAAGCCATGATCATAGTCGGCGCCGCCATGAATCACTGGTATCACATGGATATGAATTACCGTGGCCTTATCAATATGTTGATGATGTGCGGCTGTATCGGTCAGTCTGGCGGTGGTTGGGCGCATTATGTTGGCCAGGAAAAATTGCGTCCACAAACCGGCTGGTTGCCATTAGCCTTCGGTCTGGACTGGTCGCGCCCGCCTCGTCAGATGAATGGGACTTCCTTTTTCTATAATCACTCTTCTCAATGGCGCCATGAAAAAGTCAGTATTCATGAGGTTTTGTCGCCATTAGCCAACAAAGAGGAATTTTCTGAGCATATGCTTGATTATAATATCAAAGCAGAACGTATGGGGTGGTTGCCATCGGCTCCGCAACTTAATCGTAATCCATTACAAATAACTCGTGATGCGGCGGCAGCGGGTATGCCTGCAAAAGACTATGTGGTGCAGGAGTTAAAAAATGGCAATTTGAAGTTTGCCTGTGAAGCACCAGATGCGCCAGAAAACTTCCCGCGTAATTTATTTGTGTGGCGTTCAAACTTACTCGGCTCATCCGGTAAAGGTCATGAATATATGCTCAAATATTTATTGGGCGCAAAAAACGGGGTAATGAATGACGATTTAGGTCAACGCGGTGGCTTTAAACCAGAAGAAGCCGAATGGGTTGATGAAGGGGCCACCGGTAAACTGGATTTAGTCACTACCCTGGATTTCAGGATGTCATCCACCTGTATGTATTCAGATATTATTTTACCGACCGCCTGTTGGTATGAAAAAGATGATTTGAATACTTCGGATATGCATCCTTTTATTCATCCACTATCCACTGCTGTCGATCCAGCCTGGGAAGCCAAATCAGACTGGGATATTTATAAAGGTATCGCCAAAAAATTCTCAGAAATGTCTGTTGGCGAGTTAGGGATTGAGCAAGATCTGGTGACTATTCCTATGCTGCATGATACTGCTGGTGAGCTTGCGCAACCCTTTGATGTCAAAGACTGGAAAAAAGGTGAGTGTGATTTAATTCCAGGTTTAACTGCGCCAAACATGGTGGTGGTGGAACGTGATTATCCCAATACCTACAAGAAATTTACCTCAGTTGGTCCGCTGCTCGAAAAATTGGGTAATGGCGGCAAAGGTATTAACTGGAATACCGATGATGAAGTGAAATTATTGGGCGACTTAAATCACCGCAGTACCGACGAGGGGATCAGTGAAGGTCGCCCAATTATTGAAACAGCGATTGATGCCTGTGAAATGATTTTAACTTTAGCGCCGGAAACCAATGGGAATGTGGCCGTTAAGGCATGGGAAGCAATCGGTGAGTTTACCGGACTCGATCACACCCATCTGGCCAAACCCAAACATGATGAAAAAATTCGTTTCCGTGATGTTCAGGCGCAACCTCGAAAAATTATTTCTTCGCCTACCTGGTCTGGACTTGAAGATGAGCATGTCAGTTATAATGCCGGTTATACCAATGTGCATGAATATATTCCCTGGAGAACCATTACTGGTCGTCAACAGTTCTATCAGGATCACCAGTGGATGCAGGCTTTTGGTGAGCAATTTGTTTCTTACCGTCCACCCATTGATACAAAAACTGTCGATATGATCAAAGATTCCAAGAGTAACGGTAATAAAGAAATATTACTTAACTGGATCACGCCTCATCAAAAATGGGGTATTCATAGCACTTATTCCGATAATTTGCTGATGCTGACACTGTCCCGTGGTGGTCCAATTATCTGGTTAAGTGAAACCGATGCTAAAGAAGCCGGCATTGAAGATAACGACTGGGTTGAAGTGTTCAATGCGAATGGCGCGCTCGCCTGTCGTGCGGTGGTATCGCAACGAGTTAAGCAAGGCATGGTGATGATGTATCACGCCCAGGAGAGAATAGTCAATGTGCCTGGTAGTGAAATGACGGGTACTCGTGGTGGTCATCATAACTCGGTAACCCGCATTGTCATGAAACCCACGCACATGATTGGTGGTTACGCACAACAGTCCTGGGGGTTCAATTATTACGGCACGGTCGGTTGTAACCGTGATGAAATGGTGGTGGTCAGAAAAATGAACAACGTTAACTGGTTAGACGGTTCTGATAGCGACAAGTCTCTAAATGACAGCCTACCACGCGCATTGCCCGCCAACCCTGATCAAGCTTAAGGAGCAGAACATGAAAATACGTTCTCAAATTGGTATGGTACTTAACCTTGATAAATGTATCGGTTGCCACACCTGTTCAATTACTTGTAAAAATGTTTGGACATCCCGTGAAGGGGTCGAGTACGCTTGGTTCAACAATGTTGAAACTAAACCAGGCATTGGTTATCCCAAAGAGTGGGAAAATCAGGATAAATGGAAAGGGGGTTGGGAAAGAAAATCCAATGGCGATATCCAGCCTCGCATCGGTGGAAAGTTCAGAGTGTTAGCTAATATTTTTGCTAACCCTGATCTGCCTGAAATTGATGATTATTACGAGCCATTTGATTACGATTATCAACATTTACATACCGCGCCAGAAGTGGCTCATCAACCGACCGCGCGGCCACGTTCCCTGATTACTGGCAAACGTATGGAGAAAATCGTCTGGGGGCCAAACTGGGAAGAGTTGCTTGGCACTGAGTTTGAAAAACGCAGCAAAGATCGCAATTTTGATAATATGCAAAAAGCAATGTACGGCGAATTTGAAAATACTTTTATGATGTATTTGCCTCGCTTGTGTGAACACTGTTTAAATCCAGCTTGCGCTGCGGCCTGTCCTTCTGGCGCCATTTACAAGCGTGAAGAAGACGGCATTGTATTGATTGATCAGGATAAATGTCGCGGCTGGCGTATGTGTATCAGCGGTTGCCCTTATAAGAAAATCTATTTTAACTGGAAGTCGGGAAAATCAGAAAAATGTATTTTCTGTTATCCACGAATTGAAGCCGGTATGCCGACTGTTTGTGCTGAAACCTGTGTTGGTCGGATCCGTTATCTGGGGGTGCTTTTGTATGATGCCGACAAGATCAAAGAAGTGGCCTCAACCACTTCCGATGTTGATCTCTATGAAAAGCAATTAGAAATATTCCTTGATCCATTTGATCCTTTGGTGATTGCCCAGGCGAAAAAAGATGGCATTATGGATAGCGTGATCGAAGCAGCGCAAAAATCACCCGTCTACAAGATGGCTGTGGATTGGAAACTGGCGCTGCCATTGCACCCTGAGTATCGCACTTTGCCAATGGTCTGGTATGTGCCATCACTAAGTCCAATTCAGAGTGCTGTCGATGCCGGTACATTGGGAATGGCTGGGGTTATTCCCGATATTAAATCATTACGAATTCCACTTAAGTATTTGGCTAATTTGTTAACAGCCGGTGATGAAAAACCCATTATCCGCGCGTTAGAAAGATTGCTGGCGATGCGTGCATACAAGCGAGCCCAAAACGTCGAAGGCGTTGAGGATTTAGCCGTACTGCAACAGGTTGGACTCACTAAAAAACAGGTGGATGAAATGTATCGTTATCTGGCGATTGCTAATTACGAAGATCGTTTTGTGATCCCAACTGGGCACCGTGAAATGAACGTACCGCAAGCATTTGGCGAAAAAAGTGGCTGTGGCTTCACTTTTGGCAATGGCTGTAGTACTGGAAATAGCGATGTCAATATGTTTGGCGCCAAAAAAATCGCTCGTCGTGATGTGATTAAAACCTTTAAGGTAGGAAATTGATCATGAATGACTCTCATGTAAGCGACCCTAAGATCATGATCCTCAAGGTAATCTCACGATTACTCGATTATCC
>PCTP01000049.1:13101-13954 GCA_002770795.1 Gammaproteobacteria bacterium CG22_combo_CG10-13_8_21_14_all_40_8
TCAAATCGTCAACGATACTGAGTTGATCAGTCAACGAAACAAACTGGCTTTGGTCGAATTTATTCAACAACTCACCTCGCGTGATCTCTATGACGCACAGGAAAGTTATGATTTATTATTTGATCGGGGACGAGCACTTTCGTTGTTATTGTTTGAACATGTCCATGGCGAATCTCGTGATCGTGGTCAGGCAATGGTTGATTTAATGGGAATTTATCAGAGTCATGGTTTTGAAAATAACTCAGAACAGCTGCCTGATTATATACCACTTTATTTAGAGTTTTTGAGTGAACAAGAACCAACCTTTGCGCAAGAGTGGTTAGGTGATATTTGCCATTTAATAACCATGTTGTCGGAACGGTTAATTGATCGGGAATGTCATTACTCGACCTTATTTGACGCACTGATTGATATTTCTGGAGTTGAAGTCAACCGCACAGAAATTGCGGAAGTCGTCAAGCAAGAAGCCCGTGATGACACAAAAGAAGCCATTGATAAAGAGTGGGAAGATAAGGAAATTAAATTTGATGATCCTGTTACTAATGATTGCTCTAGTAACGGTTTAATTAAGTCTAAAAACGCATTAGATCCTAATGCCATTCAACAAATTCCAATCAAGTGGCATGCTGCAGACGCTGCACAAGTTGCTGGATTGTGAGGAGAACACTATGGGTAATTTAAATAACTTATTATTTGGGGTTTATCCCTATATTGCGATTATCGTTTTTGTAGTCGCTAGTTGGATCCGCTTTGATCGTGAGCAATACACCTGGAAAGCCGACTCAAGCCAGATGCTAAATGGCAAAGGGTTTAGAGTGGCCAGTAATCTGTTTCACATTGGTGTGATCTTTAT
>PCTP01000137.1:0-7463 GCA_002770795.1 Gammaproteobacteria bacterium CG22_combo_CG10-13_8_21_14_all_40_8
CAACTCAACTGTTAATTTTAACATAATTGACACTCAAGTTCTTCCTTTTTTGTCCGTTCATCATCTTCAGACAAATCAGCTCTAACCATGGCTTAATTTCTAGCGATATTTTTTGATTGTTTGCCAGTCTAGTTTAACCTCTGATAACCTTACCAGCGAGCCTTAGTACCGCGTACATCAACATGAATAAAGGGACCATGTGCACTATTGGCTTTATAAATACCTAAACCGCCAACAAACAATTGATAATCTTCCTCTGAAGAGCGTTCATTGATTAACTTGGCTAGATATTTAGCATCCTCAAAATTTATTTTTCCATCAGCGTTCAAATCATCCATATAATTATCTTTAGGGTTTTCATCCACAAAAATATCAGCAGCCCCACCCCATTGATGACGTGAATACAGCGTGTTTTTGATTGCAGCGTTGTAATAAGGCGTTCTAAAGCCGCTCATAATCTGAAATCCATCAGTTCGGATCCCTTTTGCATTGGCTAAGTCGGTCACATATTCCAGCTTTCGCAATAACCGCGTTCTAAGGGCTAAGTATTTTGGATACTTTCCCCCCTGTTTCGACATAAATTGTCCCAAGGTATAATGAGGTGAAACATGTATATTCTGGTTTTTTTCAGTGAGCTCGACAAATCCAAAAGGCGGATTGTATATTTCTTTATTTTTATATCTTTTTTGTGGATAAGCACCTATACGAAAACCTTTAAGAACCCCATCTTTTATTTCAGTTGCTGGTCGCATGACAAAAACTCTGACAACACTTGATTGAGTTTCTTTATTTGGCCGAACAATTAAATCATAGTAACCAATCTCTGATGCAGCCGTATAATTAAAAATGGTGGCGCTGTTTGAAAGCGTCTTGTTTAACTCAGAAACTGCAAAAGAAATTCTGGTTTTGTTTTTCTCTACAGTTATCTGTACTTTTTGTTTCGGCAGTACAAAAAAACTCATTAGTTCCCGTTGCGACAGCAGTTTTCCAAATTTTATTGTGTAATCAATACTGCCTGTTTGATAGGTTAATTCTTTCTTTTTTTCTATATTTTCTGCATTCACTGCATTTATTGTTAAAAAAAGCATCAACACTGCCAAAATTGTTTTTAACATTTATTATTCTCCAAATGCTGATTTATTTATAATGGCTTGGAATTTATTCTTGGGGCTGAGTTTTGAAGAGCTTTGAGCACTATCCCATCACGTTGATAAATATCCTTTCTGTACGAGACTCGACCATTCTCATTCAGAAAAGCAGTTTTATATAGCAAGTAAACTGGTAGGGTTTGTTCCAAAGGTATTGTGATTTCTTGATTTCTGTTTAGTATATCTTCCAAGCGTTGTGTTGGCCATTTTTTACTTTTTTCGAAAAGCATATACAACAATTCTTTAGGTTTTTCCAATCGAATACATCCGGAACTAAAGGTAAGTTCTTGTTTCAAAAAAAGACTGGGATTATTGGTGTCATGCATATACACATCAAACTCGTTGGGAAAAATAAATTTGACACGACCCAAGGGGTTTTCTGGTCCCGGTGGCTGACTGAAACGATAGGGGAATTTTTTCTGATTTATTTCTTGCCATTTGATTGAGTTTGGATCTAACTGTTCTTGTGTTTCACCCCATCCCTTGAATACTTTCATTCCCGTTTCTTTAAAATAATTAGGATTGCTTTTTATTTTTGGTATCAGATCTTGTGTTGCAATAGTATAGGTGGGAATCCAACTTGGATTGATGACAACATAACGCATCAATTGATGAAATATTGGCGTCTGGCGGTAATTTTTTCCCACAATTACTCGCATGGTTAGACGAGCCTTATTTTCATCCCAGTATTGCAACTGAAACCCAGCAATATCCACTAGAATATAACGTGAACCATATTGTTGAGGAAGCCAGCGTAAACGTTCCAGATTCACTTTGATGGCATCGGAATTACCGTGTATAGCATCCTCAAGCGCCTTTACAGTGTCGGGTCCAACAATACCGTCCCCTTCAAGTTTAACACTGGTCTGAAATAACTTGACCGCAGATTCAATACTTGCAGAATATTCTGTGGTTTCTGCTTGATGGATAATAAAGCCCAAGCTTTTTAATTGGCTCACGAGTAATGCAACTTCAGAATGAATCATTCTTGGTTTAAGTATCGTTTTTATTTTGGGGTCTTTATTGGCTCGATAACTTAATTTTTTATATTCAGATTTCAGTGCTTTGTATTCAGGAAAATCCGCTTCACTGGATAGTAAAATATTTTCTATATTGGTGATATTAAATAAATAATCATAGGGTTCATAGTGAGGTTTAACTTTACCTTTCATAAACCAGTCAGGATGTATAACCAATGGATTCAAACGTCCGTTTTTATTATGGCTTATGTATTGAATGAATGCGTCTGTCAGTAATATTTCCAGATCATTTTGCAAATCTTGATTTCGCTTAACTGACTCATCTAGCAGTGAAGCGATACAGTCCACATGATAGTCCTGAGGATTTAAACCTAAATCTACAGCTGAGTTCAAATAACTCAACAGCATCTCGCCAGTGGCATTTAAGCTTCCCTGACTTGATGTCCAAATGGGTTCATAAAGCCAGCGTTCAATCTGCTTTTTAGTATTTACAGGATCTGAAATTTGACAGTTAGAAATAGAAAAAACGTTTTCTGCTGGAGTAGCAGTTATCGATTTTGTAGGCCATTGCTCTAATCGAAGTCGAAGCGTCTCGTTTAAAGCGAGTGCATTAAAGCTGAAGCAAAACACCAATATTAAGAAGGGGTCTCTTGATCTGAATTTAAATCGCCATTCAATCATTTATTGTCTCTCCTCCATATCTAATACAGAAGAGTATAACCAAATAAAGAAGCAATAGCTCAGACTATTTCCAGATTACCCACTTGGTGAAGCTCAATTTTAGACTTCCAGTTTAAGAAGCCAACAACGGGATGCCACTCACTGGGTTATGCCAAGTTCTGATTAGAAATAACCCTAAGTTACTCTATCGCTAAGCATGAGCACAGTAGCCGTTGCTATAATGCCGCTACCTTATCAAACAATTAAGATCTTGTTGTTCAAGACTTTAACTTTTATCCTTTATCAACAAGAAATACTATCGTCAAGTATTAGTCATTTCTAGATGCCAGGAATATACACCCCTGATACCTAGAAATTTCATGCAAATAGAACAAGGCTATAAAGTATTGCTTTTTATTTACATTGGTAAACTGTGTCGGCCTCATGAAAAATTACTCCCTATCCTCTGTTTTCTTTGTTGTTTCCATGCTTTTCACCGACTTGTGTTATGCACTGAATGTGACGGAAGAACCTTATGTTAAGGGTTCCGTATTAGCTCAAAGATATCAACAGATTATTGATCATTATCACCACTTCACTCTCTAATTTATATGATAATGAGGATGTCATGAGAACAATTCTGAATCTTTTTGACTCTAAAGAACTAGGTTCAGGAATGTGTCGCTGTTCGAAATTTCAACTTGTCCAATTTAACGAAATCCCTAGCTAGGCCCTCTCTTAACCTATATGCTTGAGAGCATTCAAAATATCTTAATCTGATTTCAATAGTTATTCATCACATTGTTCGATGAATGCCCTTTATTTGCTAGGTTATTCGCTATAAAATGTGTCAAAATATTGGCATACCAAGTTAAATACCCATCACTGGAGCTAGAATGCAAACCACCAATATAGAAAACACTGAGAACTTACTCATTACTAAAGCCCTCACTCAGTTAATCGCGGTTTCTACTCAGGGTAATAATGATGGTTTTGTGGTGTTTACGGGTGAACAAGAGTTTGATTTTGTTCAATATTCACAAGGGAATCATGGTCTTTCTTTGTATTGGCCTTTAAAAGCTAAAAACTTCAAAGAACCTTTGTTACTATGTAAAGAATTGTTAGACCAGCTGGGCTATCAAGAAATTTTTCTTGAAGAGAAATCCAAATCAGAAGTGTTTTCAAATATACGCCTTTTAGAATATATTATTGTTGAAGACGGCTTGTATGCTGAAGTTGGTACAGATGCCCAAAACTTGACTGAGTTGACCATTAAATTATTGGATAAAGTCTATCAGTTTCAGGATCTAGAAAGGTTAGAGATCACGCTTGAACTCGATTAATAACGGATGTTTCTACATCCAAAAATTGTAGAATTCATGACACGAAATACCAGAGTAAGAGCTTCTAAAATGCGATAGTTGGTGCTATCAAATTTTTTAGACTGCGCCTTGTCATAAAAATTTCAGCATTATTTTATGGAAAACCATTATTAAAGAGGTATTCTCGTGAATAATATAATGTGGCACGGGTGTATATAAAATAAAAGGACCGCTGATATGAACAGTATGAAGCAATAAGGATGATGTGCATTCACAGCAAGTGAAACACTCACAGCTATTCAATATTCAACAGACGAAAAAAAACCAGCGATAAAATAATCGCTGGTTTTTTAGCAAATAGTGTAGATTAGATAAGTTCTTTAACCAATTCTGCTTCAGACTTTAATTCATTTTCTGATTCAGTCATTTTACTTTGAACAAAATCACTAATATCCAGATTTTGCACAATGCTGTAATCACCGTTTTGGCAAGTCACAGGATAAGAGTAGATAAGACCAGCTTGGACGCCGTAACTTCCATCGCTTGGTACAGCCATAGAAACCCAATCACCTTCTGCACTGCCTAAACACCAGTCGCGCATGTGATCGATAATGCCATTGGCTGCAGATGCCGCAGAAGAAGAACCTCTCGCAGCAATAACGGCTGCACCTCTTTTTCCAACACAGGGCATAAACTCATCTTTCCACCAGCTATCGTCAACTTTATCTTTAGCCCGGTCATTAGAGACTGTTGCGTAAGTAATATCTGGCACCTGAGTGGTAGAGTGATTTCCCCAGATAATAACTTTTTGAATTGCAGAAACCGTAGTCTCTGTTTTTTCAGCCAACTGATGAAGCGCTCGGTTATGATCGAGTCGAGTTAAGGCGGTAATATTACGCTGATTAATGCTTGGCGCATTTTTAGCCAGGATGTAGGCGTTGGTGTTAGCTGGATTACCAACCACACAGATTTTGATGTTTTTGTTAGCGACTTCATTAATTACTTTGCCAAGACTTGAGAAAATTTTACCGTTATCTTTTAAAAGATCCGCTCTTTCCATGCCTGGACCGCGAGGCTTTGCACCAACCATGAGTGCGATATCTGTTTGAGAGAAAGCTATTTTAGGATCATCAGTTACGATGATGTCTTGTAATAATGGGAAAGCACAATCGTTCAATTCCATTTTAACCGCTTCAAGCACTTTAAGTGCTGGCGTGATTTCAAGTAATTGTAGGATAACAGGTTGATCGTTACCAAGCATTTCACCAGAAGCGATTCTGAAGAGTAAAGAATAACAGATTTGTCCGGCAGCTCCGGTTACAGCAACGCGCATAGGTTGTTTCATGAATGGATTCCTTCATTGGTCAATGGTAAATTCGACGATTGCTTTCTAAGGGCGATTTAATAGGCGGCTGACTCGATATTTAAAGGCAATCAATCACGCTAAAAAGCGGCGTTATTCTAGCACAAATTTGCTAAAACTACCTATAGCAATGCACTCAACTCAGACTAATTTATTTAAATGATGCTTATATCACAAAATGCTCAGGGTATCAGTTCACAAGTTGATAAACTTTGGATTGGGTAAAAATGTCTACCAACTTTTGATCAAGCAAACCTTGCTTGGCTTCATTACTGAGAATATCTAATGCTAGATTGTTGGGTAGACTACTTTTGTAGGGACGATCTCTGGCAGTGAGAGCATCATAGATATCAGCAATAGTCATTATTCGGCTTTGTACAGGAATTTCATGGCCTTTAAGGCCCCGAGGATAGCCAGTTCCATTAAGCTTTTCATGATGCGCAGAGGCTATTTTAGGGATATTCTTGAGTTCGTCAGTCCATGGGATTTGCTTGAGATAATCGAAAGTATTCTCCACATGAGATTCAATTTCCCTTCTTTCATCTTCTGTCAAACTCCCTCTTTTAACAGAGAGCGCTAAAAAATCACTCTGTGAAATGAGTTGTGACTCTTCCCAAGGTGCATCCTCTACGGTATAACAGCGGATATCATGTAGATGATGTGAAGCTTCCTCATCTAAAATATGAGGTTCATTCGACTCAACAATCACCCGATAAAAGTGCTCTAACTTAAGCACCTCTTGATTCATCACATTCTGCAGATGCATTTGGTGTTGCTGAAAGTCACTGCTATTTTTCATGTTTTGCAATTGTTGCAGTCTCATATAATGCTCTTTTTGCAAGCGCTCTTTTAACCATAAAATTCGGTATTTAAGCACTTCCAGCCGAGTATCATCCAACTTCTTTGGCTTTAATAAAACTCTTTCTCTGACGCCTACTTTTCCAAAATCATGGAGTAAGGCGGCGTACCTTAATTCTCTAATTTCTTCACTAGAAAATCGATGCTGCTGGTAAGTCGAACAACCCGATCTGCATAGAGATTCTGCAAGCCCAATAGTAAGCTCTGCCACTCTAAAAGAATGACCGCTGGTAACAGGATCACGAGATTCAATGGCTTTTACAGAGGCAGAAACAAACCCCTCAAATAGCTGATGTATATTCTCTAAGAGTAAACTGTTGTCAATAGCCACAGCAGCTTGGCTTGCCAAAGCTGAGAGGGTTTCTGTCAGTTCCACACCAAACCCTTCAGTTTTGCTATCTTTTTTATGGTGAAATTTACGATTGAGAAATTGCAAAACACCAATGATATGACCATCATGGTTTTGCATAGGCAGCACCAATAGTTCTCTTGTTCTAAATCCAGTGGCCGCATCAAAAGATTGATCAAAATGGTAGAGGGCATCCTTATCAATGAAGTAAGCGTCTTTAATATTGAGAGTTTCCCCAGTTAATGCAACATAGCCTGCGAGTGATTGTTTGCTCAGTGGAAAGGTTTTCGCTTCGAAATCTAATTTAATCACTTCATTTTGCGCCAACTTAAAGCTTAATTTAGGCTCATTTTCATTCGAATTATCCACCAAAAACAAGGAAGCGCCTTCGCAATTAGATAGCTCTCGACCTTTAGTCAACACCATCTCTAATAATCGACCTAAGTCTTTTTCAGCAGATAAGGCAATGCCTATTTTAGACAATTGGCTTTTCTCACTTTGCGTTTCACTCAGGTTGATTTGCAGTTTTTTTAGATAATAACCACTTTTCCAATATTTCAACGACAAATTAAGCGATTTTTGCAGGGATGAAATAGGCCAAAGCGCTGGAATTTCAATATCAACATCAACATCTTCACGAGTACTGAGCCTAACCACCTGATACTCAGCCAAAAACTGAAGTTTTTGTGTGACTTGTTCGGCGGTGATCTGCTCTCCAATAACAACTGCTGCGACTCGTTCTGGTTTGATATCAAACTCTTGATTGTCATCCAATGAAAGCCA
>PCTP01000137.1:7470-12971 GCA_002770795.1 Gammaproteobacteria bacterium CG22_combo_CG10-13_8_21_14_all_40_8
GCACAAGCAAATTTCTGTGAAGTCACATGAGAGACAGGGGGTTTACCTAGCATTAAGATAAAAGGTGTTTGCATAATATGATATCGTTTGTTAATTATAAATAAATTATAGGACATTTTAACTTTCTTGCTTGTTAGTTGTCCTTTTTTGGTTGATCTTGAGTTTATAGCGGCGAATTAACCAAAGACTAAAATAATTTTTCAACGGGTAAAGGTCGACCGAAGTGATAACCTTGGGCATAAGTAATACCGATATTTTTAAGTATGTTAAAAGTCATCTCATTTTCTACAAACTCAGCCACAGTTTTTTTGTTTAAAGCCGTTGCAACCTCATAAATGGCTTTTACTAAGGCTTTATCGACTGGATTGGTGGCCAAGTCCACCACAAAAGAACCATCTATTTTTACCGATTGTGCAGGGAGCTGCTTAAGATAATTAAAGGTACTAAACCCCGTACCAAAATCGTCTATAGAGAACGCACAACCCAATTCTCCAATTTTGGCCACAATCTGTCTCGTTTTATTCATGTTATTTAAACTGGCGCTTTCTGTTAACTCAAAAATAATTTGGTTCGGCTGGATTTTATTGAGTAATAGATGTTCTTTTATGAATGGCAGCAATCTCTCATCACCAAACCCTTGAGCAGAAAGATTAATGGCGATTTTAACTAATTTTGGGTTGTCCGCTAGATATCTTAATGCTCGACTGATCACTTGGCGATCTAATAAACTCATATTCCCTTCGCGTTCTAACGAAGGAATAAAATCATCTGGAGGAATGATACGACCGTCTAGTTGTAATCTCACCAACGCTTCATAATAACAGACATCTCTCGTCAAAATATTTACCACGGGTTGGAAGTGCAACACCAAATTATCCGTGGCGACAGCCTGATGTACTCTCTTAGTCCATTCAAAACTGGCTTGAAGCTCTTTACTAAGGGAGTCATTTTTTTCATAAATATGCGCTATATTGCGACCTTGTTTTTTGGCCGCATAAAGTGCAATGTCAGCTTGCTTCATATATTCTTCAGACGCTTTTTCTGAGCCATTTATTTCTGAAATACCTATAGAGCAATTAATTTTAAAAATTTGCTCACCTAGCTGACATGGATAGTTATCTAATAACATACAAATGTCATTGGCTAGATAAAGCGCAATTTCTTGATTGGTATTAGGTAAAATCAAAGCGAACTCATCACCACCCACCCGCGAAAATACATCGGTATCCCTCAACCGAGTTGCAATAAGTTCAGCCATATTTTTTAGCGCAACATCACCTTGATGATGCCCCAATGTATCATTAATGACTTTAAAATGGTCTAAATCAATGTACAGCAAGGAATGCGGACCATTATTGCGGGCGGCTGTTGCAGCAAATAATTTAAGATCTAACTCAAAATAATGTCGGTTATAAAGCCCCGTTAATCCATCGTGTATCGTTTGATATTCTAGCTCGTTTTGAATATTCTTTTTCGCAGTGACGTTGTCTATCGTACCCGATATATTTCGAATCCTGTTATCCGCAGCTAAAGTCGTTTCAAATCTACCTTCTACCCACAATTCCTCATTGTTATTGTGCCGTAGTTTAAATTCAATGCAATTCGTGGAGGCAACTGGGACTAGTAATGTGTCAAAATCACTACGGATCTTCAAATCACTACTGTCTACAATATTGATAAACTCAGAGAATGGCCTCAGTAGACAATCTTTGACCAAAAATCCCGTCAGTTTTTCCCAAGCTTTATTCAGAAAGACAATACATCCCTCTCCATCCATCTCGATAATAACACTCCCCAATTGATCAAGAAGTTGTTGATGCTTATCGAATATTTTCTTATATTCAATACGGCTTTCATTTAAGGATTCTACTTTTGCCGCAAATTGACTATTGCTAATCATAAAGTCTTCTCTGCGCGAGGCGGTCTCACAAACCCGACGCAATTGTTCTGCTCGAAAAGGTTTGGTAATAAAATCTGCCGCCCCTTTTAGCATGAGCTCTTCTGCCAATTCCATGGTATGGTTGGCGGTCATTATCACCACAGACTGATTGGGATTATCTTCCATTATGGCTGCCAACACCTGATTTCCTGACATGCCAGGCAACATCACATCCAGCAACACCAAAGAATATTGATTGGTTTTCCATAAATTAAGTCCTGTTTCACCGTCTTCTGCGAGATCCATCTTAAATCTTGAACCTAATATGCGACTCACTAAATGACGGGTATCCTGATTATCTTCGATAATGAGTAAAGGCAATTTATCTCTATCTTCCAATGAGACACGCTGCTCATTATGAATAATGTCTAAGAGTTTATGATGTTCGCTAAATGCAATTAGTTGATTAATACCAAACTCTCTGGCTGTAGCATGAGCTATATGTTCACACCAAGTATTGGCAACAATAACAATAGGTATTTCGGGGGAACATCTAAAAACACCCGATCGAATTAAACGTGAAAATCTCCACCCGTCAAAATCATCTAAATTAATATTACTCACAACAAAATCAATGTGTTGAGTTTTTAGGATATCAATAGCATCTCTTGCACAATTTGCACTAATCACATGAAACAAGTGTTGTTTCTCTAGCAGCTGTTGCAGCACTTTCAGCCGTTCACTATGCGTATTTAATAACAATAATTGTTGTGTGGGTTGTTTGAGTAACATTAAAAAAATTTGTCGTCCTAGATCGGGGTTGATCAAAAATATCTAAGGCAAGTATAGTGCATTTTTGTAATCACCTAATAATAAATAACGAAAAGTTCTCGCTAAATTGAAGACTGTCCTCTACAGAATTTCTCTTCAGAATCTCAAATGGATAAATGGCCAAGGCAAAGCGTCTCCATTTGAATCACGGATGAACACTTCACCGCCAAAAAATAAGGACACAAATCGGGTGATCGAGATTTGTTATGCCTGAATTTTGCGATTTTCAACCCAAACCACTCACGCCAACCCATTTCTGATCTACAGCGGCAGCAATACCGACAAGATGCTGAATGTGTCGTACGACACCTATCTACAGATCCGGGCCTGCAACAACTCGTCCTGCAGCGGATTCCGCTACGCCACTAAACCAGCTACTCGTATCAAGGTTTGCGACTAATGGGAATCACGAATGAAATCTGTCTGCAAGTGTAAGTTTATGTTATTTTTCATGGTATTACTATTGACGGCCTGCGGCGGGATCTCGGAATCGCCACCCCTCGTTCAGCCGCCGCAGGTCGTCCAGCCTCCGCCACCCAGTTTCAGGGCCGAACAGTTTGGCGGCCATCTGTCGGTCATCAAGATGGCCGGCGTTTATCCCTATATCGCCATCGGGCCACGCCTGACCATCTGGGATTTTTCGGATCCATCGCCGATCCCTCGCTGCCCGCCAAGGTCGGCAGCCTGCCCCTGGAACCAGGCTTGTTTTCTATTGCCGATGGCCGTGTTTACCTCGGCGGACTTTTTGGTGAGACTGAGAGGGTATTTCAAGGATCCCCAATTCTTTTTTGACAACATGCCCCAGATTGTCAAAAAAAAGAAACGGGGCCCCAATGAATTTGCTTTCTTCCCCCTTGACAAAAAAAACGAGCAATAAGGATGATGTGCATTCGCACTCCGCTCGGGGTCTGCACCTCTCCCAAACCAACGCGCCTTCTTGCCTGGCTGCGCATCTTCTGTCGTGATCAAGTGTATAATGCACAAAAAATTCCCAAACAATTCCTCCACACTATCTGATACACTACGCACCATGATAAAACTATCCAATATTTCCCTACAACGTTCTGGTCGCTGGTTGCTTAAAGATGTCAATCTAAGAGTTAACCGTGGCGATCATATTGGCTTATTAGGGGCCAATGGCAGCGGCAAAACTAGTCTGTTTAAACTCATTATCAAAGAGCTTGAGTCTGATACAGGTGAGGTGCATATCGTGGGGGGAACGCGTATTTCCCATGCCAAGCAAGAAACCCAAGATTCTGAGCGTTCAGCCATTGATTATGTTTTGGATGGCGATCAAGATTTACGACAGCTGCAACAGCAACTACAAAAAGCGGAAGATGATCATCATGGACAGCGTATTGCTGAATTACATGATTTACTGGACAACCAAGGCGCTTATAGTGCGCCTAGCCGTGCTGCAAAACTGCTAACGGGTTTAGGGTTTAAAGAACAGCAACATGGACTTAAAGTGACCGAGTTTTCGGGTGGCTGGCGTATGCGTTTAAATTTGGCTCAGGCTTTGATGTGCCCTTCTGATTTGTTGTTGTTAGACGAACCGACCAACCACCTTGATCTCGATGCTATTTTTTGGCTGGAGGATTGGCTTAAAAAATATCCTGGCACTTTGATCCTGATTTCCCATGATGAAAGCTTTTTAAATGCCACGGTGACTCATATTGTTCATCTTGAAAATCAGCAATTGACACTTTATAAGGGTGATTACAATGATTTCGTCACAACCCGTGCGCAAGCATTGTCTTTATTACAAGCCACAGCATCGAAACAACAACGGGAAAGAGCGCATATTGAGTCATTTATTTCCCGTTTTCGTGCTCAAGCCACCAAGGCAAAACAGGTACAAAGCCGCATTCATATGTTGGAAAAGTTGGAGCAAGTGAGTTTGGCTAGGGTGGCCTCGCCTATTCAATTCCGCTTTAAAGAAGCACCAAAACAACCCAACCCTTTGTTAACCTGTCAAAAAATTAGCTTAGGTTATTCTGATTATATTCTGGATAATATTGAACTAGCGATTTCCAGTAACAGTAGAGTGGGATTGATTGGCCGTAATGGTGCGGGTAAATCGACTTTTATTAAGGCTATTGCTGGTCTTTTAGCACCACAAAAAGGTTGTATTGAGTTTGCTGAAAACTTGAAAATTGGCTATTTCTCTCAGCAACAACTCGAAACGCTGAATATGAATGAATCCGCTTTATGGCATATTCAAAAGATATCCCCAGAAGTCAGAGAGCAAGAGATTAGAGATTTTCTGGGGCAATTTAATTTCCAAGGCAGTCGCGTTGACGAATCCATTGCGCCATTTTCTGGTGGAGAAAAAGCGCGTTTATGCCTCGCTTTGATTATTTGGCAAAAGCCCAATTTATTATTACTGGACGAACCCACCAACCATTTGGATCTGGATACTCGTCAAGCTTTGTCTCAAGCCCTGCAAGATTACACCGGATCAATGCTTTTGGTTTCCCATGATCGCACCTTGTTATCGGCCTGCTGTGATGAGTTATGGCTAGTCGATAATAAAAGAATTGATCTGTTTGATGGTGATCTGACGGATTATAAAAATTGGTTGCTGAATGCCACTGCGGCCGAAAATAAGGTTGAGACTGATGCAACAAGCGGCGAGCATTCTCGCCAAGCCAAGGCGCAAAAGAAAAAGCTTGAAGCGCAAATTCGTAACAAGCTTTCTCCACTTAAAAAGCAAATTAGCCAGAATGAAACCAAAACCAATGATCTACAACTCAAACTGGAAAAGGTCGAGCAGCGCTTGTCAGATTCA
>PCTP01000137.1:13017-13840 GCA_002770795.1 Gammaproteobacteria bacterium CG22_combo_CG10-13_8_21_14_all_40_8
GTTGCTCACTGAGTTATTAAATGAGCAAAGAACCTTAGAGCAAAGTATTAATCAATTGGAAGAGCAATGGTTTGAGTTACATGAAACGATTGACGACTTAGAAAGATCCAGTCTGGAAAATGCTGATGAACTCGGCTGAGTCACAACCCTCAGCAAAACAACCATCCAAACAATTCATTGCTGGCGCGGTGTGTTCTGTCTGCAAAAAAATAGATGGGGTTCGCTTTTGGAGAAATTCCAACCAATATTTCAAAGATTGCGTCTATTGTGGTCACTCAGAACAATTAATTGAAGAAACACCTGAGGCTCAAGACACACTGTCTATAACTATCAAGCAAATTGACTAAGAAAGTTAGCAAAAAAATTAAAATGAGAGGGTAACTCCCATGGTTAAAAAAATACTTAAAGGTTTTTTATACATTGTGCTCTTGGCCTCTGTTTCCTTCTTTGCCTATCAAGGACTGAATAAGTGGCGCACCAGTCAAGATCTCAAAGAGATTGAGGGATCTCCGCAGGGAAAATTACCTAATCTCGCCACACCACTGCAATACCATTTAAGCCTCAATATTGATCCTCATAAAGATCAATTTGAGGGGCTGCAAATTATCAGTTTAAAAATTAATGAGAAAACCGATCACTTTTACTTTCATGGAAAAGATTTAGAGGTCACCAGTATTGATACTCAAGATCAAGCACATCAACCCATTGTTACTCAGTACAAGGAGTTGGGACATTCTGGTGTTGCAAAAGTCAGCTTCGATAAAGCCTTAGAACCTCAAGTTGTTGAGATCAGCATAAAATATCATGCAGAATTCTCAAACAA
>PCTP01000150.1:0-12875 GCA_002770795.1 Gammaproteobacteria bacterium CG22_combo_CG10-13_8_21_14_all_40_8
CAAAACTCCCAGCTTCCAATCTCACTTCAGCATAATGCTCTTTATTCAAAAGCTTTCGCGCATCTTTGGTGATGATATTAATCACGCCTAAAAAGGCATTAGGGCCATACACAGCACCGGCTGGCCCATATAAAACTTCGATTCTATCTATTCCAGAAAGGGGATATTGACGACTGAGTGAAGCGGCATGAGTCCAAAGATGATTATCCACAATACCATTCACCATCAGCAGGGTTCTTTGCGTAAATGGTGTGCGATACCCTCGCTGATAGGTGATAATTTGATCATTTCCATTGGCGGTTATTACATCAAAACCCGGTAGATCACCTATCACCTCAGTAATATCCGTATAACCTCTATTTTGAATATCAATAGCATTCACCACCACCATCGCTGCTGGTGCGTCTTTCAAAGCTTCATCTAAACCAGAGGCTGAACTCACTTTAACATTCATCAATTGTTCGAAAGAAAAGCTCGACAACATATCTAACGGCGCTTCTTCAGCTGCAGCAGAGATACTTGCTTGATTCAGCAAACCCCAGAAAAATAGGGCATACTTAGAACGCCCCCAAAAACTATCTAACCAACTTAAGTTCGAGGTACATTCAGCAAGCTTTGAGTATTGAGATTTTTGAAATATAGTACGAATCACACACATAGATAGAAACCACCCCATCTGTATTCAGATCCAATCTGCGCGTTCCTAAAATTAAGCATAGCTCATATCTAAAAAAAAAATGCAATGGAACGATAGTTTACTTCTACAAATCTTCAAAATGACGGCTAAATATCATGATGTTGCGAGAACTAGAGTTAATGCTAATTAGATACTTCTCAAATCTTTGTCGATGACACCATATTTTTCCACTTCCATATCATGGATTGGATCTCTAAATAGCTCGGCTAATGCCATAGACTGCCATTGTTGCATCCCTTGCAGACCCAGCATATGTTGATAATAGGCGAAGGCTTTAGAGTTCAGTTCAAGTCCGAATGTTTGCACTCTAAATATCACTGGAGCAAAAAAAGCATCTACAGCGCTAAATTCTTCTCCTGCTAAAAAAGGGCCACCAAATCGAGTTAAGCCTTCGGTCCAAAGCTCGTTAATACGGGCAAGATCAGATTTTAAACGCTGATTTATTTCATGCAAACTGATCCTTATACCAATGTTCATACCGCATATCTCACGCAAATGACTAAAGCCAGAATGCATTTCAGCCGCTGCACAACGCGCCCAGCTTCTTTGTTGCTTATTTTTAGGCCAAACATTCGAATGGATTTCTGCCAGATATTCAGCGATGGATAACGAATCCCACACAATATTGCCCTGATCAATCAGACAAGGCACCTTACCGCTAGGACTAAAACGACGAAAGGTATCCCAATTATTCTCTTCAAAAGGGATGAGTTTTTCTTCGAAAGGAATACCCAACTGCATCATCAGGATCCAAGGACGTAAAGACCAAGAAGAATAATTTTTATTGGCAATATAAAGGCTATACATCCATCATTTCCTGCTATTTTTTATTTATGGCTGCCATCACACAAAGGCGCATTTCCAGTTTTTTTACAACCACAAAAAAATACTTTTTTGGAAGCAGTTGCTGCATATTTCACCGGTGCAAACTCAGTCCCTGCATGAGAACCATCACAAAATGGCTGACGAGCACTTTTTCCACAAGCACACCAAAAATAATTTTTCCCAGTTTCCACATCTACAGCGAAAGGGGTATCGGATGCACGTACAGGTTCAGTCATCATATTATCCTCTATAAAAAACCATTAATTTTGCTTTTTTTGATATCGGTGATTGATCATCTTTTCTAATAAATCAATTCTTTTATGGATCCGTTGGCTTTCATAATAAACCGCTTGTCGTATAGAAAAACTCAATACCCAAATGATCATCCAAATTATCTGTACATCAGAGCTCAGCTTAAAATAGTCAACTAGATAGAACATAATACCAAGGGACACTAAAGACCAGAAAAGCTCTTGTAGGTTATTTCTCTTTGGAGCCAACTTTTGATACTCAGCCTTAATTTTCTCGAAATGTTTTAAATGCTCTAACTCAAGCTGAGCATTTACTTTTGGATTTTCCACCTCAGTCATCTCTCAATCCTTGTTTGCTATGTTGTTAGTTCATTCACTTTTGCATTAACCTAATACTTAAAAAGACGAATGAGTATAAACATCCGGCTCCCATAGTTCCATAAATATCTGTGGATTGGCAAGAGCTTTAAACCCAAATTTCTCATATAAACCATGTACATCTCTGGTCGCTAAGCATATACAGCGTAACCTTTGTAATTGTGGATACTTTAAAAAGATCAGGATAACGACAATTTCAAGTTACCGCTGAATCTCATAAAAATATCAATTTTGAACTTTCGCTAAGATTGGTTTAATTTTAACTTATTGAAAATAAAGTCAATTTAAATTATGAATTTATTATATTGACCTTTCTTATCCCGAGTTGAGGTTATATAATCAAACGCTAATTCTATGATACCGAGTGATTATATGGCACCAAAGTCAAAACCAACCGCTTCAAACTCTGTGACTCTCGCGATTTCACTTTGGAGTTGGTTTAAAGCTCATCCCAAATTTATGGTGGTGCTCATCTTATTAGTGCTGGTATTTGTGGTTAACCGATTTAACCATAGAGCCGATGAAATCAATGCGGCTAATCAATCCGCTTTAGCCTTAAATGCTGCCAAACCTGTGGTAGTGGCGCCCGTGGTGCAGGATAAGTTTCAGCTTTATCTTTTTGGGCTCGGTGTGGTGACCCCTTCTAATATTGTTGAAGTTAGAAGCCGTGTTGAAGGGCAATTGCTGAGCCTTTCTTTTGATGAGGGACAGATTGTGAAAGCGGGTGATTTACTGGCACAGATTGATCCCTTACCTTTTGATGTACAACTTAAATTAGCCAAAGGGCAATTATTGCTCGACCAAACACTACTCAATAAAGCGCACGAAGATCTCGCCCGTTATCAAAAATTGCTCAAACAAGACTCCACCTCATTACAGTTGGTAGAAAACAAACAAGCTTTGGTCCGACAATATCAAGCGGCGGTACAGGCTGATCAAGGCCGAGTAACAAATGCAGAAATGCAACTAAGTTTTGCCAGTATCAAAGCCCCCATTGGCGGTAGGCTCGGCTTTCGTCAGGTGGATGCGGGCAATATTGTGCGAACCTCTGATCCCAAAGGCATTGTCACCCTCACTCAATTAGATCCTATCAGCGTCTTGTTTTCTATTCCCGAGGATAATTTACCCCCAGTGTTGAATTTACTCAGTCAACCAGAACCTGTTAGCGTTGAGCTTTTTGATCGCAACTTGCAACAAAAAATTGCCCAAGGACGTCTACTTGCCGTCGATAATCAAATCGACCCCACGACAGGGACAATTAAACTCAAGGCCGAATTTGCTAATTCTGATGGAAGCCTTTTTGCCAATCAGTTTGTGAACGTAAGAATGGCCTTAGCCACCGAACCTCAAGCGATACTGTTGCCAACCTCAGCCATTCAACGTGGTTCTTTGGGTACTTTTGTTTATGTGGTTAAAGGGGATCAAACTGTTAGTATACAACCCATACAAATTGCCGCTTCCCAAGGTGAGATTTCCATGATTCGATCTGGCGTGTCTATTGGAGATAAAGTCGTGACTGAAGGCGCTGACCAACTGCGTGAAGGCAGTGCCGTCAAGATTGTTGTGCCAGAAAAAACACAGACGCCAAAGGGTGGACTCTAACTGAGTATGAATATTTCTCGTCCCTTTATTCTAAGACCAATTGCCACTTCATTGCTAATGGTCGCTATACTCCTAGTGGGTGTTTTTGCATACCGCCTACTACCGATCTCAGCCTTACCCAGGTTTGATTATCCGATTATACAGGTGGTCACTCTTTACCCCGGAGCGAGTCCAGAAGTAGTCACCTCAACCATTACCGCCCCCTTAGAGCGCCAATTTGGTAGAATTCCGGGGCTGAACCAAATGTCATCCAATAGCTCTGGTGGCGCCTCAATTATTACCTTGCAATTTAATCTCGATCTCTCCCTAGATGTCGCCGAACAAGATGTACAAGCAGCCATCAATGCAGCCATTAATCTGTTGCCAAGGGATCTACCACAATTTCCAATTTACAGTAAAATTAACCCAGCTGATCCTGCCATTGTCACGCTCTCATTAAGTTCAAAAACCTTATCTTTACCAGTACTACAACAAATGGCTGAAACTCGATTGACGGCCAAGCTTTCGCAACTTTCTGGTGTTGGACAGGTGAGTATTAGCGGTGGACAACGACCCGCGATCCGAATTCAGGCCAATCCAAATGCACTGGCAGCCTATAGGCTGTCCTTAGAAGACTTACGTATCGCGATAGATAACGCAAACTCAAACCTCGCTAAAGGCGGTTTTGATGGCCCGACTCAAGCTTCCACTATTAATGCCAATAATCAATTAAAATCTGATCAGGAATTTAAAAATCTCATTGTGAGTTATCGCAATGGTGCGCCTGTACGTCTACAGGATGTAGCTGAGGTGGTCAACGCTTCAGAAAATACCCGTTTGGCAGCATGGGCCAATGAATCAGCGGCACTTATTGTCAATATCCAGCGTCAGCCAGATGCCAATGTGATTGAAGTGGTTAATCGTATTAAACGCTTATTACCTGAGCTCAAAACTTCTCTTTCTTCTGCCGTAGATATGGAAATGCTAACGGATCGCACGGTGACCATCCGCGCTTCTGTGCACGATGTGCAATTTGAACTCTTGTTATCCATTGCCCTGGTGGTCTTGGTGATCTTTCTATTCTTACGCAATGTGTCAGCCACCATTATTCCAAGCATCGCCGTTCCATTATCTCTTATAGGCACTTTTGCAGTGATGTATCTGGCTGGTTTTTCCATCAATAATCTCACGCTAATGGCATTGATTATTGCCACGGGGTTTGTGGTGGATGATGCCATTGTGATGATCGAAAATATCATGCGCCACATAGAGGCAGGAGAAGCACCCTTAGAAGCCGCTTTAAAAGGGGCAAAACAAATTGGCTTTACCATTATTTCATTAACCTTATCATTAATTGCCGTACTGATCCCTTTGCTATTCATGGGAGACGTAATTGGACGACTTTTCAGTGAATTTGCCATTACCTTATCCGTGGCGATCTTTATTTCTGCTATTGTTTCCTTAACCTTGACACCCATGATGTGTGCAAGATTGCTGCGCCATGTACCAGAGAAGGAACAGGGAGCATTTTTTCGTCGCACAGGCGCATGGTTTGATGAGGTAACAGTTCAATATGGAAAACTGTTGGAATGGGTTTTGGCCAAACGCAAATTGACCCTAGGAGTAGCCCTCTTCACCCTTGGCTTAACGATTGTATTATACATTGTGATCCCCAAGGGATTCTTCCCTATTCAAGATACGGGTGCTATTCAAGGGATTTCTCAAGCCCCTGATAATATTTCATTTAGCGCAATGGCCGAGCGTCAGCAAGCATTGGCTCATGTTATTTTACAAGATCCTGCTGTGGAAAGTTTGTCATCCTTTATTGGTGTCGATAGCCATAACTCAACCTTAAATAGAGGCCGATTCCTCATCAATCTGAAACCCTTATCCCAGAGAGAAAGCGGTACAGAGATGATAGCAAGACTTGGCTCTGAACTTAAAAAAATACAAGGAATCCAGCTGTACATGCAACCTGTGCAAGATCTCACCATTGAATACCAAATCAGCCCCACTCAATATCAACTATCTGTTGAAGATGCGAATGCCAGGGTACTGCGCGAATGGGTACCCAAATTAGTGTCTAAACTGCAAAAATTTCCACAACTTTCTGATGTGATTAGTGATCAACAAGAAAATGGTAAACAGGTACATATTGAAATTGACCGAGAACTCGCTGGGCGTTTAGGTATTTCAGCCCTAGCCATTGATAACGCACTGTATAACGCCTTTGGGCAAAGACAGATCACAACCTTGTTTACTTCATCAAATCAACAGCATGTTGTTCTTGAGGTGAAACCTGAGTTTCGTGAAGGTATTGCAGCCCTTGATCATGTTTATCTGAGCTCTGGGTTAGCCAGTGCTCAGCCAGGTGATGCTAAACTGCCCAAACAGGTGCCGTTATCGTCTATTGCCACAATCAGTGAAAGAAAATCCCCCTTGGTTTACCACCGAATTGGACAATTTCCAGCCACGACCATTTCCTTTAATTTGACAAAAAATATTTCACTCGGTGAAGCCATTAAACTGATTGAAGCAGCCAAAAAAGATATCGGTTTGCCCCAAAGCACCCAGTTAAAATTTCAGGGTTCCGCTCAAGCTTTTCAGGTTTCATTATCGAGTCAATTGCTGCTGATTATGGCTGCTATTGTCACCGTCTACATTGTATTAGGGGTGCTTTATGAAAGTTATATCCATCCCATTACTATCTTATCCAGTTTGCCCTCTGCTGGTGTTGGTGCATTGTTAGCGCTCATGTTGTCGGGGAATGAGCTCAATATAATTTCTATTATTGGTATTATTTTGCTGATTGGTATTGTGATGAAAAATGCCATTATGATGATTGATTTTGCCCTTGAAGCACAAAGAGAACAAAAACTCAGCCCCAGAGAAGCCATTTTTCAAGCCTGCTTATTAAGATTCAGACCCATTATGATGACCACCATGGCCGCCTTATTAGCCGCATTGCCCTTAATGTTGGGTTGGGGTGTTGGTTCAGAAATCCGTCATCCATTGGGTATTACCTTGGTGGGTGGATTGATCTTAAGTCAATTATTAACATTGTTTACCACACCAGTGATTTATCTGGCATTTGAAGGACTTGTCTCTTCTCAAAAATTAGAAACGCCTGTAAATTTATCAGGTGAGGAGGCATGAATTTTTCTGCACCTTTCATCGAAAGACCGGTTGCCACCACTTTGTTAACCATCGGTCTTATGTTGTTAGGTTTCGTGGCACTTTATTCTCTTCCCATTGCGCCATTACCTCAAGTCGATATTCCCACCATTAAAATCAATGCTTCTTTGCCTGGAGCCAGCCCGGAAACCATGGCAACAGCAATCACCACACCTTTGGAACGCTCTCTCGGACGGATTGCTGGTGTCACTGAAATGACTTCCAGTAGCTCTATGGGCTCCTCAAAAATCGTCTTGCAGTTTGTACTTGATCGAGATATTAATGGTGCCGCTCGTGATGTACAAGCGGCTTTAAATGCAGCACAAAGTCAACTGCCAGCAGGACTTCCTAACAATCCAAGTTACCGCAAGGTGAATCCTGCTGATGCGCCCATTATGATCTTGGGCCTGACCTCTGACAGCATGACTCAAGGTCAACTCTATGATGAGGCATCCACAATTGTTGCCCAAAAATTATCTCAGCTAAAAGGCGTTGGCGAAGTTGAAATTGGCGGCAGCTCTCTACCTGCAGTCAGAGTGGAAATAAACCCTCAGCCTATGCAAAACTATGGCCTTGAATTTGAAGATATCCGCAATGCCATCGTATCAACCAATTCCAATCGCCCTCAAGGTTCCCTTGAAAAAGGCCAAGATCATTGGCAAATTTCAGTGAACTCCAATGCACAAAATGCTGCAGATTATATGCCGGTGATTATTGGTTACAATCATTTGGGCAGCGCCATTAAACTCTCTGAAGTGGCCCATGTGGTAGATTCGGTACAAGATGTGCGCAATGCGGGTTCTGCCAATGGGAAACCCGCTGTTTTAGTAATTATTCGCCGCGAACCCAATGCCAATATTCTAGAAACTGTAGAGAGTGTCACTCATCTGTTACCTCAGCTACGAGCCTCTTTGCCTGCAGCCATGAATGTAGAGGTGATGATGGAAAGGACTTCAACAGTGCGTGCTTCAATGAGAGATGCCGGTTACACCTTAATGATTGCCGTTATTTTGGTGACCTTGGTGGTGCTATTATTTTTAGGAAATTTTCGGGCAGCTTTAGTGCCCATTGTAGCGGTGCCTGTGTCTTTAGTTTCTACCTTCTCGGTGATGTATTTACTCGATTACAATTTGGATAACCTTTCTCTGATGGCGCTCACTATTGTGGTGGGGTTTGTAGTGGATGACACCATTGTGGTTCTTGAAAATATTTCACGTTATATGGAAAAAGGCTTACCTGCCAAACAAGCAGCCCTTAAAGGCGCTAAAGAAGTTGGGGCGACGGTATTATCGATGAGTTTGGTGTTAGTGGCGGTTTTTATCCCCATGCTTTTAATGGGCGGTTATGTAGGGCTTTTTGTCCGCGAATTTGCGGTAACACTTTCTGTTGCCATCATGATATCTTTGCTGGTTGCACTGACTACTGCGCCCATGATGTGCGCCTATCTCCTCAAACCAAAAAACAATATACAATCTGGTCTTTACCCATGGAGTTCAGCGAAGTTTTCTGCATTGATGGCAGGTTATGAAAAGAGTCTGAGTTGGGCTTTACAACATTCCAGACTCACCATGCTGTTACTTTTAGCCACTATCTTTTTAAATGTTTTTCTCTATCTCACCATTTCTAAAGGCTATTTCCCTGAACAAGATACTGGCCAAATTACCGGCAACCTGCAAACCGATCAAAGTGCTTCTTTCCAAATCACGGAAAAGAAACTGAAAAAATTTATGAATATCATTCGCTCCGATCCAGCGATTGAAAGTGTTGTGGGTTTTACTGGTGGATCACAGACTAACAGAGCAGAGCTTTTCATTATGCTAAAACCTTTGGCAGAAAGAAAAGTAACCGCATCGCAAATTGTCACTCGTTTGCGCGATAAACTAGCACCTGAGCCGGGGGCGATATTATTTCTTAAACCAGTTCAGGATATTCGCATGGGGGGACGTCGTAGTCGCTCTTCTTATCAATTTACCATTCAGGCCGATAATGTGGATTTATTACGCCAATGGGAACCTCGTATGCGTAAGGTTTTAGCTCAATTACCCGAGCTGATTGATGTGGATGCAGAAGATCAAAATAATGGCTTGCAAACCAATCTCGTGGTTGATCGAGATAGTGCTGAACGATTTGGGATTAGTGCCAAACAAATCGATACCGTGTTAAACAATGCCTTTTCACAAAAAACCGTCTCCACCATCTACAAACCCTTAAATCAATATAAAGTGGTCATGGGTGTTGCAGCAGAATTCGTCCAATCCCCACAATCCCTTGATCATCTTTATTTCACCAGTGCCAGTGGCGGGCTTGTTCCACTTTCTTTGATAGCTCATTATGAACAAACAGAAACAGCGCTAAGTGTTGAACATTTTTCCTTACTGCCAGCTACGACTATTTCTTTTAATCGAGCCCCGGGTATTTCATTATCAGAAGCGACTCAGGCAATTAATAAAGCCATGAATGATTTAGCAGTGCCTTCTGCCGTTAGAGGAAGTTACCAAGGTTCAGCCAAAGCATTTAAAGAAATGTTAGATGAACAACCCATCCTGATACTGTCAGCCTTTCTGACGCTCTATATCGTGTTAGGCATTCTCTACGAAAGTTTGATTCATCCGCTGACTATTCTGTCGACTTTACCTTCGGCTGGAGTAGGTGCATTATTGGCTTTGATGTTTTTTCAACAGGATTTTAATGTTATTGCCATGATAGGCATATTTATGCTGGTAGGCATTGTGATGAAAAATGCCATTATGATGATTGATTTTGCATTAGAACAACAACGTCAGACAGGATCGAACCCTAAAGAAGCTATCTTCCAGGCCTGTTTACTGCGCTTTCGCCCCATTTTGATGACATCTCTAGCCGCACTACTCGCAGCCATTCCATTAGCCATTGGCCATGGTGACGGTGCCGAAATGAGACAGCCCTTAGGGATCTCCATTGGCGGTGGATTAATTATGAGTCAATTACTCACGCTTTATACCACACCTGTGGTATATCTTTATTTGGATAGATTCAGTCATTGGCTAAAGCTTCTACCCTATTCTCATCACTCCAGTCATTACTCAAAAAGAAGCAGCTAGCAGGTTGTCGAGGATTCTATAAGATGAACCATAAAATTTTTCCTACATTGACCCTGGTTATTTTTACTTTGTTTAATAGTGCCTGTACAACTGTTGGACCCAACTATCAGCAACCTAATATGCCGCTACCTAAAGACTATAAAGAAAGCGCTGAGCTATCTCCTATGTTGATTGAGCAACATTGGTGGGAAATTTATCAAGATCCTATTTTGAATCAACTAATCGCTCAAATAGAACTACATAACTATTCTTTACAGGCTAATCAGGCAAGGTTACGGCAGGCTTTATCCAATCAGGTCATTGCCCAAGCATCTCAATCTCCCAATGTCATTGCTGGTGGTAAAAATGATTTGGGTATTGTTGCTAATTGGGAAGTTGATCTTTGGGGGAGGATCCAAAGAAATATTGAGGCCAATGGAGCGCTAGCAGAAGCCAGCGCAGCCGATCTGGCGGCAGCTAAATTAGCCTTACAAGCCCAATTGACGCAAAATTATTTTCTGTTACGACTCAAAGATAAAGAAATTAGTTTATTACAAAACACCGTCAGTTCTTATCAACGATCTTTGCAAATCACCCAAAATCAATATAAAGCAGGCGTCACCAATAAAGACAATCTCGCTCAGGAACAAGCACAACTTAGCGCGGCTCTGGTGCAAATGAATAATGCTCAAATCGACCGCGCTAAACTTGAACACAGTATTGCTGTGCTTGTTGGCCAAACGCCTCGTGAGTTTTCTTTAGAACCTGCTCCCATTGATATGAAGGTTCCTCAAGTACCCCTGATGCTACCTTCAAAATTATTAGAGAGAAGACCAGATATTTCCGCTGCTGAACGACGTATGGCTGCAGCTAGTGCCAAGATAGGTATCGCTGAAGCCGAGGCTTATCCTTCGCTCTCCGTCTTTGCAGGCGTCAGTATTCGCAAAGGCCTTTTAGGTGGAGGAGAATTATCTGCGCCCTTATATACAGCAAACGCCACCCAAGCTATGCGCAAAGGTGCATTAGGGGTTTTTGATGAAAGCGTCGCTAACTACAAACAGACTATTCTCAATAGTTTTAGAGAAGTGGAGGATAATCTGGTTGAACTGCAAATTCTTCAACAAGCATCACAGGCACAAGCCGAAGTCGTTAAAGCTGGTCGTGAAGTCGTGGGTATTATGAATAATCAGTATCAGGCTGGTGTGGTGAATTATCAGTCCATTATCATCGCACAAGCCTCTGCACTCACCAATGAACGCAGTGCATTAGCGCTACTCGGCCGCAGAATGTTGGCCAGTGTCAATCTTATTAAAGCTTTGGGTGGTGGTTGGGATGTTCAAGAAAACAATCTACAACCTACAGAACAACAATTAACCAAAGATGAATAAAGGATATGATCTAAAAATCATAGTTGAAAATCATAGTTGAAAATCATAGTTGAGTGTCATCTTTAATTTATAATTGCGCTAAAGGCTCTTCAAATTCAACTGAGTTTTTTTAGACTCAGTTGGCCCTGTATAACATCAAAAGGCACAGAGCTACAAAGTCATCGCTAGAGCTACCAAGTCATCGCAAAAGAAACTCCAACAGCATCAGGATCAACCCAAGGCAAGATAGCCACTTTATCATTGATAGGATCAGTAAAATACCATCCAGTTGCCGCTCCAATTGCTGCACCAGCTATCACATCATACCAATGGTGTTTTCTTGCCGCAACCCTTGCACCAGCAGTTACCGTGGCTAAAGCGTAGGCTGGCAAACCCATTTCCCAACCATAACGTCGGTAAAGCGTTGTTGCTGAAGCAAAGGCCACTGAAGCATGTCCTGATGGAAAACTATGATTATCACTATGATCGGGTCGTTGCTCATGTACCAAAGATTTACCTATAATTGCAAATCCTTCTGCAGCTCCCAAACTATAGGATGCTTGACGAAACCCTTCCCAATCACCTTTTACTGCAGGAACACCCAGAGAGGAACCTAATAAAGTGTATACACCTAGATCACTAATATCTCCCCAAGTTTTATCACTAATTGCATGAGCCGGTGCATTGAATCCTAAGATCAATACCAAGGCTCCGCTAAGAGCACGTATTTTCATATTTATCTCCAAAAAAGTAACACATTAAGAAATTGATTAAACTATTAGCCTGTTAATCAATCCCCGTACCACTTTAAAATACAAGATTTCAAATTGCCTGACATATACTCGTGATACCTGGAAATTAAATAGCAAAATGCCTTAATGCTAAAATATTCTGCTATTCAAGTTCTCGTTCGAAGACTCTGTAACGCTTATAAGGCTCCCCATTGATGGTTTCAATAATGTTGCGCATACCCGCATTATCTTCAAGGATCCATGAAAGTTCAATCTTATCGACTTGACGACGATGTAATTTTTTACGCACCGCATCTATCACTAAAAAAGAAAGTCCAGGTCCAAGACGAGTATTTTGAAATTTCTTCCTAACTCCCATTAAGGGTACTCGTGCAGAATTAGGATATTTAAATTTCAATCGCCAAATCAATTTTAACCAGCCAAAAGGAAATAATTTACCCTTAAGATCTTTGATGGCTTCATTGATATTTGGGAGAGCAACAATAAAGGCTGCCGGTTCACCATCAACCTCTGCAATCTGAATAAATTCTGGTGCCACCAAAAACTTCAGGTTTTGTCCAAGTTCGTGAAACTCTTTTTCTGTAAAGGGAACAAAACCCCAGTTTTCCGACCAGGCATCATTAAAGATATCCCGAAGTAATGATATTTCCTGATTGAATAACTTGAGATCAATGGGTCTCACCACCACTCTTTCGCCAGCTTTGGCCAAAATGCGCTGCATCACTCTAGGGGCTTCAAAATTGGGGGCAATCATATAAGCCAAAGTGTCTTTGGCTTTATGATAACCACAT
>PCTP01000150.1:12885-13027 GCA_002770795.1 Gammaproteobacteria bacterium CG22_combo_CG10-13_8_21_14_all_40_8
TTTGAGAATAGTATGGTTTTGCATGACCCATCATAAAAACAGGTGGGGTATCAAAACCATCCACTAACAAACCCATTTCTTCATTAATCGACAGGTTAAAAGGCCCTCTCACACGCTTAATAGATTTTTCTTTTAGCCATTG
>PCTP01000244.1:0-3370 GCA_002770795.1 Gammaproteobacteria bacterium CG22_combo_CG10-13_8_21_14_all_40_8
TCGCCTCAATCCATCGAAAAATCTGACTCAAACAGACTTGCCCTCGCTACGATCGCTATTCTCGGACAGGCTCCTGGTTAATTATGCTTACAAGCAGTGAGCTGTTTACCGCTTGTGCTATTTGTTTGCTAATGATTTAGTCATTACACCAATTTACTGGGTAAAGGTGAGATTGGCTAGTTCAAAATACTGGATAGCTTTACCCACTGAAACCAAATATTCTAGTCCCCATGCTCACGCGTGGGGATTCAGACCTTCGCTAACAATTGGCTTCGTATGCATTGCCACGCAGGAGCATGGCAACGAGAAAACCTTAAAGTGAGATGAGTAAATTAACAGCGCGATTGAATGGAAAACTTGTATTTGAGATTAAAACAGATATAAAAAAAGGGTGGCTTAATAAGCCACCCTTTTTAATTAAAAGCTACTATTATTGAACAGTAGTTTTAGTCATATCAACAATGATGTCGCCGTCATGACGTAAGAAGTTAGTCACTTCTAGTCCGTCAAATTCAGCAGTCAAAGTCAGATACCATTTGCCTGAACCCTTTGGAGGAGTTCCCATGGCGCCAGTGAATGAACCAGTACCATCTTCGATATCTTGAATTTTAACGACTTCAGAATGACCAGGTAATAAAGTCATTACTGCGGAACCTGTTGAAGCTGTACCGTCATCATCCACACCAGTGAAAGTGATGATACCAGTTGTTGAACCAGTATTAGTCACTCTTAAACGGCTTTTTTGCGTGACGTTATTTTGAGAGTTAACAAACTGAATGTTTACAACGTCACCGTTGAACTGTAATGGTAATAGATTACCAGCAGCCATGTTAGGATCGATTAATAAATCAGCACCCAAAGTATCGTCAGCGTTCAAAATTAACTGAGCATCAGCAGTCAGAGCTTGATCTTCAATCTGTGTTGTTCCATCGAAAGCCATACAAATTTCGAAATCGTTACCCGTTGCGCCAGCTACAAGAGCAGATACTGTCGTACCAGTCGCACTGATAACAGAAGGAGCTGCACCACTTAAGCTTACTCTAGGAGAACAAGTATCGTTGTTAGCCGCTAACCATACATCAGAAACAGAAGAGAAATCTTCGCCTTTAACCGTTACATCAACAGTGTCAACAGCCGCGTCATATTGGAATACGCCAGCATTGTTGTAAGTTGTTGCTGCGGTACCCGCAGCAGATCTAGAACCTGTTAATCCAACATTGACATGACCCGCATGGAAGAACAATGTGTGGGTTGGGTTATTGATTGAACCATTTGGAGATAGGAAAGTCTTGCTGGCATCAGTTCCACCCGCTCCACCCGTGCTACCTACGTCGATACGTGAACTTGTATCACCATTAGTCGTGCTAACTGTGGTTGTAGTCGCTTCTGCCGCAGAGTAAACAGGCACATTGGTGAAAGAGCCTAATAAGTTACCACTGACAGGATCTTGAAATGAACCGTCTAAAGTGACAGAATTGCCTACACCTAAAGAGCCCGCTACGTTGTTAACAGTAAAAGCACCAGCAGCAAACTGAACTAAATCTTCAGCGCCTAAAGCAGTTGCTCCAGGAGTTGGGTCAACTGGGATGCTCATGATGTTGCCAGCCGCAGAGAAGGCACCAACTACCCAACCTTTAGCAGCTAAAGAAGTACTGATGGTAGGAGTCGCGCCATTAAAATCTGCACCATTCAATGTTAAACGAATAGTGAAAGATTGGTTACGACCGAAGAATGAATCTGCCACAGTACCATTGATAGTGAAGGCATTTGTGTTAGAAACAGAAGCGGTAGACAGACCCAAAAGGTTCTGTGCGTATGTAGGTTCAGTGCTAGCGAAAGAACCCGTGAAAGCAGAAGCAGTACCAGAAATGCCCGTTAACAGCACGCTAGCAGTGGCTAATGCGATTTTGGTTTTAGTAAACCTTGTCATGTGTAAAACTCCTAAATGTTATAAGTTTGGTTACTTTGCAAAATAAATCAAATTATTTCATTGTGTTATGCATGCAGTGGTAGCGCTACCAATGCACACCACAATATGTCGCTATATGATATTACCACAACGACAAGCGAACATTAAACTATGTCGGTAATTAATTCAATAGAAAAAAGAAAAAATTGAGTGATAATTTAATACACTATCACTTAGTTTTAGTTTGTTCTGTGATTTGTGTCAAGTTTTTATCTAAATTGTTTAAAAATAAAGCAATATTTTAAATGTTACTTAACATCCAGGCTAATTTGAATGCTCTTCGACTTTCACTAAAGCATTTTTCTCTCTTACCATCACAGAATGCAATGAATGATACCATGATTTATGGTGGGATTATGCCTGTTTTGTCGTTATTGAGTGGTTTGTTAGCCTTTAATATCATTTTACAAACAGATTTAGTCTATCCATGAATTGACATAAGTCTTTTATTCACTTCCTATTTTCACCTGGAGCGAAGTGAAAGACTTCTGCCGTTCTAAAAGTCTACCCTTGATGGGATAAGTTATTTTTTAGTTGGGTTGATCGTTGGTGTTTTTGGTCGTTGAGTCAGATCTTTTTCCTGTTTGATAAAGTTAAGATTGGACAATAATGAATCTGTTATGTCTTTGGCATCATTCTCATCAGTAATGATGTATGGAACGATGGTGATAACTAATTCTGTTCTTGTTGTATTTTTAGATTGGCTTTTAAAGGCATTCCCTATCCAGGGTAGATCCTTTAATAGAGGCACACCCGTGGAACCATTATTTTCTCTTGACGAAATCAATCCCGCTAAATAGACAGAGCCGCCTGAGTGTAAACTTAGATTGGTTTCAACATTTCGATTAAATAGTGCAGGTGAATTGGCTGTGCCACCAGATTCGACAGGAAGCACCTCACTCACTTCTTGACTAATCTTGAGATCGACTCTGTTCCCTGCATGGATTATGGGTTCGACTTTTAAAATGACCCCTGTTTTTCGATAAACGATTTCTTCAATCACATTGCTGTTGCCGTTGCTTTGTGCATTTGAGTTGACACGGCCAACAACCGTTGGAATTTCAGTCACAACATCCAGGCTTGCCGTTTCACCCGTTTTAACCAGAAGTCTGGGCGTTGAGATGACATTAACACGGCTGTCCTCTGCGAACGCATTGAGTGTTGCTTTTGTGGCTCCAGCCACATCCAAAACCCAATTTAAGCCTACACCACCAATGTTCTCACTGGGCTGAGAACTGATGGTACTGTTATATCTGCCATTTTTGCCATTGGCAAACCATTCAATTCCAAATTTTTCTTTATCAGATAAAGTCACTTCTGCAATCGTGACTTCAACCAAAACCTGTTTGGTGGGCTTGTCCATTTTTATGATCAAAGGCATCAGTCTCTCCCATTGAGAGG
>PCTP01000244.1:3393-12968 GCA_002770795.1 Gammaproteobacteria bacterium CG22_combo_CG10-13_8_21_14_all_40_8
TTTCTAGCATCATCAACAATTAAGTTACCTCCTTGTCTATTTTTATTTGTGCCATTTCCTTGATTATTTGTTGCTTGTGTGGCGTTATTGTTTGATGGGGTATCAATGATGCCCGTTCCACTGATTAGACTGTTGAGCGTTGCCGCAATAGAGTCTGCGCGAGTATTTTGTACTTCGTAATAGAATAGAGATTTATCACCAGAGTTTTCGTTTGTTTTGTCTAGCGTAAAAGCCCATGTTTTTGCGTGTTCCAGCACATCCTTATCGGCAGCAAAAAGGAGGACCATGTTGGCTTTAACGACGGGTAAGACTAATATACTGCCGCTTTGTGCAACCGTTCTCCCTGCCGCATAACCTTGGGCTATGAGTACATTGGTTAATTCATTGGCTAATTCCTCGGCAGTCACAAAGGCCGGATCGATCCTTAAAGAATAACGACCTCGGAGATAGGGTTGATCAAAAAATGCGATAGATCTTAGCGCTTCCTTAACTACATGCTCTGGCCCCATGAGAATGATGGCATTTCTTTGTTGATCTAAATCTAATTTGAGCGCAGTCCCTTTATAGGTTTGGCTTAGCCAGGTTTGTATCAGCGTATTTCTAACCACCTTAAGTGGAACTAATTGGAATATAGTGCGATGAGATAGAGGCACATCGGGTAAAGTATCGCCACTCACCAAAAGAGGTGGCTCTTTATCCTGATTTTTGGTGATGATGGTAATGCGCAATAAATTTTCTTCCGGAATAATTTGAATGCCATATTTGTCTAAGACCTGTTTGGTTAGATTGTATAGTTGTTCGGGTGTTTGAGGCTCTGTAACCCTTAAAGTGACACGGTCTTTTTTGTCTGAAAGCCTGGGATCTAAAACAAAGTTGACGCCCAGTAAGTTACCAAATACTTCATTTATAAAGGCTGGCAAACTCAAGTTCTCAGAGCTTAGTTGCAATTTTCCTTCTTTAAATTTTGGTTCGTTTTTATCAACGACCATGTTGGATAGTTTCTTTTTTTGCTGAGGCGATGGCGTCTTATAGGCTTTTGTTGCTGTAATTTTTTGATTAACATGGTTGTCTTCAAGTGTTGTGGAACTGTCAGTTTGTTCTGTAGAGTGGTTATTGGTTTTTATGGGAGAAGGTAATATTGGAGGATGCTGTACGACACAACTTGATAAAGCCAAAATACTGAGAGACAGAATGATTAGATTATTTGCAAATTTAATCTGGGTATTTTTGTAAGACTTTATTTTCATTTTTTTTTCTCATTGAATAAATGGGGTTGAAGCAGTTAAATTAACTTTATTCATATAAAGCGATTAGCTGGTCAACACCTTTAATGTCATCATGTATCGTTATCTGGTACTTTTGTAATGCGATCAATTTGATATCTTTGATGATATAGCTACCCACACTGACTCTTAGCAGCTGATCATTTCCTCTTATCTTAATAAGGGCAAATTTTTCTGAAGTAGTATTGGTTACTGCAACCAAAGACCATTCGGGTTCCAGTGGTAGTTTTACCTCTTGAGGAGCCGGCTTTTCAGCAGTTGTTTCAGCCTTTTCTACGGATTTTGTCCAGATACCTAATTTTTGTAATTGCTGATACGATTCATTTAATTGGTTGTTATCAGGCGCTAGAGATTCAGGCCATTTTATAACATTTTGTGAAGCAGAAATTTGCTGATTGGCGGATTGCAACAAATACCAACTTATTAAAGAGGGAAATATGAATGAAACGAGTCCTAAAAACAATTTCAGTCTTATATTTGTCATCATATATTACTTGAGGTGTTGGGATTTTCAAACCAGTAGTCAATAAATAGACTGTAGCTGGCACTTTTGCTCACCGTGAAATTCAGCGTTCTAATGGTGAAGAGTTTTTTATCTAAGTTCAACTGCCAAAGCAGTTTGAGAAGCTGTTGTTCCTGATAAGGCCCTTGAATTTGCACACCAACTTTCCATAAATTAATCGGGCCATCGACTGTCTCTGCGTTGCCTAAAGTGATGTGGCTTCGAGAGAGCTTGTTTGAGTCTAAAATGCGCTGAAGATAGGATTGTATTTCGGCACCAGCAAGTCCTTGCGTTTGAGCCTGTCTTAAATTAGAGACCGCTTCAACCTTGATAGATGTCATCATCACTGATCGTTTTAACCATTCGGGTTCGTTTTTTAAATGAATGACTTTTGATAGGTTTTGTAATTTTCTAGCATTATCCGTTTGTAGTTGCTTAATCTTATCTTGGAGTAGCAGGCTGAGGTAGAACAGTGCGCTAACTAGAATAATATAGGTCATGATTCTGAGTCTGATATTGGATAGCCATTCCAATTGCATGTTTTTCAAAGCGCTCATTCTTGTGAAGCCTCTTCAGCATCCAGTGAGAATTTATTGTAATCTATTTTTTGTTTTACTTTAAGAATGAGGGAAATATTACTGTTTCGTGTTTGATTGTTAATTCTTACATCTTCAAAGAAAGGGGACGATTCAAATTTTTCTACAAATAATTTTGGATCTGGTGTTTTTGCGTTGATATCTAGTGTTAACTCACCATTATTGAAACTCCAACGGTTGATTGTCGCATCCATGTCAGTTATTAATTGGAGGCTGTCTGCAAGGGTTTTTAAGCTCATTGGCCAAGGAGAAAGTTGTTGGAGTTGATGGATGCTTTTGCGGCTATCAAAAGCAAGCTCTCTAGCAGTGACTATTTCATTCGCTGATTGTAAAGACTGTTCATATTGGCGTTGCAGGCTGTTATTGACCTGACTCAATTGTACAACACTGGTTAATTGAAATGATAAAACAGCAATTGCTGCATAAGAAATATACCAAAGGGGATGGATTATTTTTATCCAAGTAAATATTTCTTGGTATATTGTCGGCTTGTACCATGGTTCTTTAAGTAATGTATAAGGCTGACTTTTGGGAAGTTCTGCCATGGGTTTTAATCCATGAGTGCGTAAGAATAGATTCCATTCATGAAGTTCCGGTTCTTTGGTCCAAAATCTAGATCCAATTAGGAGTGAGTTTTTCCAAATGCGTCCCTCTACACCTGTTGATAGCTTTGTGAGTTCTATCAGGTCTTTTTGCCGAGATCCAGTGAGTATTGTCTCTGGAATATATTTGATTTTGTCTTTAATTTGTTTGGTTTTTAAATTATTTTCTGAGGATTGCCAAATCCAAACCATGGCATCATTCTCTACCCAAATAACATATTGTTCAAAATTTTTGAACGGTGAGATTTTCTTGAGTTGAATGGAAAGTGATTTCTGCTTGAGGGATTGGCTTAGATTGGAAAAATTAAAGTGAGCAAAAACACAGGCACTGCGTTTTACTGGAACAATAAAACGCGAGGATACTTGGTTTTTCGTTGAGTCAACCAGAATGTTCTCTATGTTTTGTGAGTGGCTACTTGTCAAAGAGTGTTTGTCCTGTAGGATTGACATGTTCATGGTTTTTGGGTGAACTAACAGATGTTTTTTTATACCTGATCAACCATGGCTGACTTTGCTCATTAACCCATGCAAAAGAAAAGTATAACTGATCTATCTGTCCTGTGGGGCCCGATAATAAACTAATTCTAATGGAACGTGAAGGAAAATACAGGTAATTATCCCCATCATTTTGTAATTCTGTAGGCGCAAGTAGTTTTTGTACAGTATTTATGTTAATTGACTGAGTCTGTCGAAAGGCAATGACTTTATCTATGGATTGTTGAGAGAGTCCATGAATTTTCATTACTTCTCGACTTGCCGTGTTTAAATTTATGGTGACATTGGGGGTAGATGTTAGATGGCCTTGATATTTTTGGAATGTTTTTTCAGGGAATAACTGTTTCCATTCTAATACCTTCATGAGTTCTTCCGGCGTTCTGAGAGGATGGTTAGCAGGAGGAATGATGCCTTTTTGCAAATATTGGGTGGATTCTGCACCATCTTGCCTTAGATGAGAGTCTCTATCTATGTAATCTCTCAATATGGGATAAAGTCTTCTTTGTTGGTTATCAATGCTTGAGTTTGAGTCATTGTCTAATAACTTGGATATTTGTTTGGGAGTCAATTCATTGACACTAATGAGTCCATAGTCATCTTGTAAACTAAAAAGTACACTACCTATCCCTTGGTATAAACTGTCATCCAACTTCAATTCATTGCCCATGGCATTTCTTATCATGTTTTCTTCAGAATCAATAGGTAGGGGATAACTATTGTCTACTCTTTGTGGGAAGGCTATTCCTGAATAGGTTGTTGGGCGCGTTGATACCATATAGATTATGGTTGATAAGGTATTATATTTATCGATAATTTGTTGATAAGTTTCTGAGCGTTCATTTTTGAACAGAACTTCATTTTCTATCCATTTTGAGAAAAAGCTAACGGCAATAAATAGGACGCTTATCATTGTTAGCGTCATAATAAGCACGAACCCACGATGATTATTCTTCATAATTTTGTAACCATCCCGGAGGGTTCTTTTCGCCATAGACGGTTGCAATCCACCAAAATTCATGTTGATTTAAGAAAAAATGCAATGAGATAGCTTCTGGAAGCTGATTTCCCTGGTTCAGTCCTTTCTGGGGTATCCATTTTGACAACCATTTCCCTTTTGAGTTCAAATAGGCAAATTGAGGTTTACTCTCTGATGGATAGTCTTGGATGTTCCAGTGAGTCTCTTTCCCTTGTTGATAAATCAGTGATTTTCCGGAATTATTTGGACTAATTGACCACTTTATAACCGCTGGCGCTATGACTTCTGATGCAAGAGAATTGACAGTTAAGCCACCAAATTCTATTTCTGAACCATGAAACATCTCATTAGCATTAAACCCTGCTACCAACCCAGATACAGTATCTCTAAACCATAATTGTTGTAAGTGAATGAGTTGTTGTTGCTGTAGTTTTGGGATCAATCGCTCATTGACTTTGCCAATTAATCCTATCCCTTGAAATAATATACTCAAAATCAAACCTAATAAAACTAATACCACTAGCATTTCAACCAGAGTAAAGCCATTGGTTTTGAAAGATGGTATCCTCATGGCTTGTATCCCACTTGGCGTACAGAAAATTGAAATTTGGGCTGGTTGGTTTGAGTTAAGGTGACATCCATCTGGTAGAGGCCAAAAGTATACTGAGTGATACTGCCTTTTTGAGTCATGCCTTTGGTCGGTTCTTCAAGAAGGTCACTTTCCCATTCTAATTGCATATTACCAACTTGGGCTTTTCCTGTTGGATTCTCCATGGGATTGATTGTTTTGATATAGGCCAAAGCATTTTGTACGGTTAATGTTGTTGATTGTTCTCGTTCTAATACCCTAAGATTTGCCATAGATTGGTTTAGCCATTGAAATATGGCCATGCCTGTTAGGCTAATTAAAACTAAGGCAACGATAGCCTCAATTAATGTAAAACCTTTTTGTTGATGATATTTCATTTAAATGATGATTGGGTTGCAATAAGGGGCAGCAAGTTGATATTGACGACTATCATTGCCATTGTTGAGCATTAAAACGCCTCCATTACAAACACCATTGGCGAAAAAAATAATCGGGTGTTCTGTTTTAATCTCCCATTCTGAGGGCCATTGGAATGGCAGATCACTTAGGCTCTTTTGATCATCCAGTTTGATGGTTGTGTTTTTATTAATAGCTTCTCTGTTGAGTTGACTTATTTTCAATAAGAGATCATTGAGGACTAATTTTCTTTGCCATGATTGATAGGCTGAATGCAAGTTTGGTAATGCAAGTCCTGATATTAAGGCAAAGAAAAACAACACGACAATAAGTTCAAGGATCGTGAAACCTGTAATTTTAGTAGCTTGTTTCATTCAACCAGGATCCTGTTATCCTTAACTGCCTGAGGGAATATACCCTAAATCAGCATTCAGATCTTCGCCTCCGTCACGACCATCTGCGCCCAAAGAGTACAGAGAGAACGGCTGTGTACCTGAAGGTTGAAGTCTATATTGATAAGGGTTATTCCAAGGATCATTAGGAAGTGTTTCTTCAAGATAGGGTCCATGCCATTTTTGGGCTATGCTATTATCCGCAGGACGATTAGATAGTAGCTGTAAACCCTCTTGGGTAGTAGGGAAGCGTCCTAAATCCAATCTCATGACTTGTAAAGCCCCTTTAAGCATCTTGATTTGGGCTTGAGTCGTTTGTACTTTTGCTTTATCTGCTTGTCCGAAAAGTCTTGGGCCAACGAGCCCCATGATAAGCCCTATCATTACAAGGACTACTATCATTTCTAGAATGGTAAAACCTGAAGAATTTTTTGTATACATACTATTTACTCAAAAGTTTGAATTATTTCAAAATGGCAAGTCTCGTCATTTTGGCTAAACCACAAGATCATTGGCACTGGTTATTGCCAGTACAATACCCGCAATAATGGTTCCTATTAAAGCCCCTATGATAATGATGGCGATAGGTTCAACCATAATTAAAAAGCTTTTCATACGTTCGCGTCCAGCATTTTCGTAGAGTTTGGCCAGGGACAATAGCATCGGAGGCAGTGCGCCTGCTTTTTCACCTATTCTGACCATGTTATAACCTGTGGGTGTCAAAGCTTGATTTTCTTGGAGTGCTTGAGAAAGGGGCTGTCCCGCGCGCACTCGTGATGACACCTGTTGCAATCTTACTTGTTGAATTTGAGTTTTCACACCACTTTGGGCTAATTGCAGGGCTTTGATGAGGGCGACTTTATTCTGTAATAATGTTCCCAATAGTTTTGACCACCTAGCTGTTTCTGCTTCGATGAGCCAACTACCCAGTATGGGTACGTTTAACATCCATGATAATAATAGATTACGATATTTTTCTTGTTTTAATAAATAAACAATCAGGTAGATTGTCCCTCCTAAGGTGGAGAGTAGGAGCCAAATATGTTCATTAGACCACATTCCTGCTGTTAAAACCGCATTGGCAAGCCAATGTAAGTTTTTCCCTTGAGATAATAAGCTGGCAAAATTAGGGACAACCACGGTAAACATCAGTAAAACAGCTCCAAAGCCAGTACAAACAAGGATGGCAGGATAAATTAGGGCGTTTCTGATTTCGTTTTTGATTTTAAAGTCATACTCCATTTGCTCGACGATGTCCGTCAACGCTTTCCCCATTTCTCCCGTAAGTTCGCCAGCTTCAAGCATAGGAAGAACATAATCAGGTAGTTCGAGACTTGTTTGAGTGAGCGCTCGAGAAAATGACTCACCAGAACGGAGTTTATTGGTAATGTCAGACAGCGCTTCTGTAAGTATTGGATGAAGAACCGATTCTTGTTGTGCAAGAATCGCATCAGCCACAGACACACCCGAGTTTAGCATGGTTGCTAGTTCGTAAAAGCTCATAATGAGTTGTTGTGGTTTTAATGATTGCCTAAAACTAGATTTTGAATGGCTGATTTTAGCCATGGATATGTCAACAACTTCCAGATTTTTGGATTCCAAAAGACGAATAGCTGTACGTTCGTCAGCAGCCTCTATGCTGCCTTTTATTAATTGACGCTCTTGATCTAAGACTTGGTAGTTGAATGCATTCATGCGTTTATAATCCGTGATTCATGGCGACTCTCATGATCTCATCGACGGTTGTTTGTCCCAAGGCTGCTTTGAGCATGCCGTCATCTCTTAGGCTTCTAAATCCCTCACTGAATGCTTGTTGTTGAATTTGTTGTTGAGATGAACCGCTGGCAATAATGTGCTGTAATTCTGCAGTAACTGGGATAAGCTCATAGATTCCCAATCGTCCTGAATACCCGGTATTGTGGCAATGAGCACAACCTTTAGCCTGCTGCCAATTCATTTGATTTTCAGGATATAATTTATCAAATAGAGTTTGAAGTTGGGCGTTCCATAGAGCAGGTTGTTCAGTTGGCATGGCGCATTTCGAACAAATTCTACGCACTAGACGTTGCGCTTGCACTGCCCTAAGCGGAGCGGCTACCAAAAAGGGTTCGACCCCCATATCAATCAATCGAGTAAAGGCACTTAAAGCACTATTTGTGTGTAAGGTGGATAAAACAAGATGTCCGGTTAGAGCTGATTGGATGGCAATTTCTGCCGTCTCAAGATCTCGGATTTCACCCACCATGATAACATCAGGATCCTGACGTAAAATTGAACGTAATGCCGAAGCGAAAGTTAGGCCAATATCAGCATGGGCTTGGATCTGAGTAATACCTGAGAGTTGAAATTCTACAGGATCTTCAACAGTTATGATTTTACGAACACCATCGTTACTTTCATCCAATGCCCCATAAAGAGTTGTTGATTTTCCTGAACCAGTGGGGCCTGTGACTAAAATTATCCCATTGGGTAATTGCATCCAATCTTTCATTAATTGTAAATGGTCTGGCGCCATTCCCAGCTTTTCAAGTTGTAGATTTTCCCTTTCTTTAGGGAGTAACCTCATTACAATGGACTCTCCAAAAACACCTGGTAAAGAGGAAACTCGAATATCGGTTTCCATACCACTTAATCGAATACTGAGTCTTCCATCTTGAGGGAGTCTTCTTTCGGCAATATCTATACCCGAGATTAGTTTGACTCTAGAAGCCACCGCATTGAATTTTTCGAAGGGAAATTCATAGGCTGTATGGAGGATGCCATCTATTCGAAATCGAATAGTGAAATGATGTTCTGAGGGTTCGATGTGAATGTCAGATGCATGACGTTCCATTGCTTGAGACATGAAGTTGCTCACCAGTTCAACTATAGGGGCTTCTTCTGCCATTTCTCTTAAAAAACGGCTATCGTTGAATAAAGAGTCATTATCTTCACTATAGGATTTTTCAAGTAAATGTAGTTGTTTTTCAAGTTGTTGGCCACTTGCCAAGACAGGCATGAACTCAATATCTTTGGCCAGTAATCTAAGCGCCTCTTGTGTTTGATCGTTGATAAGATCACGAGAGCAATAGTAAAGAGAAAGCTTGTCAGGAGATAACCAGAGAAAAATTTTATGATCAAGTAGCCAGTTTAAATCGAGCTCAAGCGCATCAATAGTTTGTTTAATTTGTTGTTGATCAGGTAAAGGGACTTCTATATCTGCTCTTGGAAAACCGAGTTGCTCATGGAGTGTTAGTAGTAATTTATTTTCTGAAAGATTCCCTGAACGAATAAGTAAAGAACCTAATCGCCCACCTACTTGCTCTTGTAGTGAAAGGGCCTTTGAGAGTTCTTGTTCCGTGATAAACAATTGTTTCACTAATAATTGACCCAATAAATTGGGATCCATGTCAGGCACTGTTTGCATTTGATCTGAGACTGAATTCATGTAAATCAGGTTACTTGTGGTGGTTTGAAAATTTGGTTATAGACTTTATCATAGAATCAGTCATTATCCATGGGGTTTTTTAGAATACAAATCTGATTCAATTGATTTGGCATCAGATATGAGGTTGCTCTCTCACTATTCCGCCTTTTTGAGATAACTCTGTATGCGGTGTCTGTTTTCTTCTGAGTCTACAAGAGGTATGATTTCTGCTGGTATGCTAGGTTCAGAGTGGAAAATTCTAAACAAATAGGTGGTCATTGCAAGTAAAAATGCCAGATAAAGTTCTAAGTTGTTAAATCCAAATAAAGTCAAAGAGC
>PCTP01000045.1 GCA_002770795.1 Gammaproteobacteria bacterium CG22_combo_CG10-13_8_21_14_all_40_8
TTCATTAAAATTGAAGTTTTTTATTATTTTGATATTTAATTTTAACTCAGGATAACTAAGGTCAATAGATCAAATTCATAATGTACATTAACTTTCAATAAGTTAAGGTTGAGTCAATTTTCGTGAAGGCTAAATATTGAGATTTTTTTGACAGACAAGGCTAATTCATGAACAAATAACAAGCTATTTGGAGTGGATTTAAGGCAGGATGTCGCAAAAATCACGGTATTGAGCGGCCTAGCTTATCCCGAGTTGAGGCTATTTCATTCATCTAAGGTTAAGTCTAGCTGGCTCTCAAAACATCGAGTCTCACCCGAAAAAGGATCAATAAACTCTAACTTTTTAGCGAGTAATTTAAGTGGATTCTTGAAATCTGACTTATCCCAATCTCGCAACTCAGGATAATAGGGGTCATTTAAAATGGGGATATTGAGTGCCGCAAGATGTACTCTTAGTTGATGCTTTTTCCCAGTGACTGGTTTTAAAGTATAAAGCGCATAATCACCAAGTTTTTGGCTCTGTTCAATCCAAGTTTCTGAATTAGCCTCACCATGAACCTTTTTCATACGAAAGAAGGGGTTGGCTTCCACCATTTTACATGCAAAGGTTAAAGGAAAAGTTAGTTCAAGATTAATCGGGGCAATTGCAACATAGGTTTTATTGACTTTCCTGTCCGCAAAGAGATTCTGATATCCCCCCCTTTCAGCTTCATTTTTACAAAATACCACCAATCCTGCAGTCTCTCTATCAATCCGATGAATTGGAGACAACTCGGGTAAATTAAGACGATGTTTTAAGCGGACTAACAGGGATTGATGCAAAAATCTTCCAGAGGGCACGACAGGTATAAAATGTGGCTTATCCACAACCACTATATGCTCATCTTCAAACAATATCGTCTCATAGAAAGGAATCCTAGGCTCATCCTCTATTTCACGATAATAATAAATTCTAGTCGATGCTGGGTAAAGGGAATGCGCGTGATAAACCTCTCCAGACTCAGATACAACCTCTTTTTTTTGCAGTCGCTTTAACCAAATTTCCTCAGATATCTCGGGAAACTGGACTTTCAAATAATCCAGTAAGCTTGACCAGTTTCCCAGAGGTAACCAATGAGCACTAGGGGTAACGCCTTGTTTCATTGGCAATGGTTTATTCATTGGTTAAAGATCACTGTCAATTAAAACGCTCCTTTCTATAATCGAGTCTTTTAATCCAGCTGCATCTGCTGCATAAATCGTTGGTGCATAGGTTCAAAAAACTGTTGCGCCAAAGCAGGTGTCACTATCCAGTCTCGTATAATATCTTTGGAAGAATCCAGAACTTGAGCGCCATTAAAACCTTGCTGCAATATAGCCACTTGCAAACTTAAACGTAAATCTTTGTCATGCTCTGGTGTCTCTCGATTATTTTTAATTTCAGCGCGTATACAAAGTTTTTTAAGATGCAACATCGCTTCATCATCCGTCAGATCACTTTGTTGAGTCACAGAAATTTTCTCTATCAATGCCTCTTTAGCCCATTGAGGTAATTCATCATTATGATTGATAGATTGAATATACTCATTTAAATCTATTGCTTCAGCTTGCGTTTTTAATAACGCTATATCTGATTGCAACGATTGGTTCTTTAACAAAATATTTTTGTACAATTTTTTTTTGGATTGTCCTTGAATTTCAATCTTTTTAATTTTGAATTTCTCAATTAAACCCTCAAAATCCGTGCGTACTTTGTTCACCTTATCCTTGGCTAACTCACCCAGCGCTGAGTACTGCTGTTGGTAATGCGCAATTTTTTGCTTCATCTCTTTTAGATCATTGCACTCAGAGAGTTCGACTTCCATGGTTTTCAATAAAGATTCAGCGTTTTTTAGATTTTGATGATACACTTCTTTTTCTTTACTAAACTTTGCTTTCCTTTTCTCAAAGATAGCATCACAGTACTTTCTAAAATCTTCCCAAAGCTTTTTGTCCAATTTTATGGGTGTTGCCCCGATAGACTTCCACTGTGCCTGGATTTTTTTAGCTTCATCTATAGCATATTTAATATCAGCTTCATCCAGCAGCCCCTGAACCCTCTCTATTAACTGTTGTTTCAATTCAACATTCTTTCTATACAACTCTTTCACATGACCATAAATATTATTCATTAACTTATCAAAAGCATGTTGCATTTCAGACTGATTTTTATGCTCACAAAAACCATATTGCTGCCATTCATTTCTAGCTGCTTTTAAAACATTTTTGACTAAATGGGCATCTATATTCTCTTCCCATTGATAAGATTGATAAAATGTTTCCAACTGAGTTAAAACCAGCTGTCTTTTCTGAGTATTCTCTTTTCTCTGTTGAGATTTTTTATCAAAGAATGCTTTACAGGGTTGATAAGCTTTTTCAGCCGCCTCATGAAAGCTATCCCAAAGTGCTTGATCTTGTTCTCCACCACCTTTGCTTAAACTTTTCCATTGATTGTGTAAATCCTTGATGCTTTGAGCAAGCTGCTCAGGATGCAAAGTGCTCTCTACCAAAGATTGCATTTTGGCAACCAATTCTTCTTTTTTAGGCTCGACGACAAACTCTTTCCAATCTTGTAGCTTGTTTCGATGTTCTTCGAAAACATTCATTTTCTTCTGAATATAATCGGGTATTGCCTCTAAATGTTTTAAAACTTTATCAATAGAATGTGAAATGCCTTGAGTCTCTTTTAACTGTCCTTTTTTGGCGCTAGCGATTCCTCTAGAGATCAACGACTGAATAATTTTTAGGTTTTTCTCTCTGGTTTGTTTTTCTGAATGCAACTTTTCTTTAATATGGTTTAGAGTCTGAGTGGCTTTTTCAGTTAGATCCGAAGGCGTTTCTTCAAAATAAATCGTGAAGGATAAACGCTTTTCTAAAGCCTCCAAAGTTTTTGAATGATTGCTCGGGGAGACTTTCAATTGCTCTACTTGCTGCAAGGTTGAACCAAGCGATTTATTTTGCTCTATAAGAATGTTGATCGCTTTCTCTAAAGCTTTTCTTTCATTTAAAAACAAACCATCAGAATTTTTAAATTCAATGGAATTCCATTTACCAAGCAAAGTTTCAACCTGATCAGGAATATTTTTCATCCAGCTTAGATCAACCATTTCAGCACTATACAACGCAGCAACAATCAATCTTAACTCTGTGATAATTTGTTGTTTCTCCCCCTCTTCGTTCGCCTTTGCCAATTGCAACAACTCCTTTTGATGTTTAATTTCTTGCTGAGCTTTTACTGTTTGTTGACAAATAAGCAAGTGTTCTTCAATCTCTTTAATTTGCTCAGAATTAGCTAAAGATTGAATGGATTGCCATTCAGCGATTAAATGCTCTAATTTCGCCTCATATAATGGCTCGAAGCCGTGATGCGCATGTTTTTGCACAACTTCAAGCAACTTACTAATCTTTTGTTGATTCTGCTCATATAGCTTTTCAAGCTCATGTTGTTTATTGCACTTTTCTTTGACGATTTTATAAACTGTTTTATCATGCCCTTTGCTTGTCGCTAAAAGTTTTTTTAGCAGAGAAGGATCTTGTAGTTGCTCCGCACCATATTGTCTACTTTGAATGATTTCCGCCTGAAGCGCTAAATCATAAAACTGTGATTCTGTATATTTATCAGTCAATTTCAACAAAATATCTGCATCAGAAACCCTGAAAGTCACTTGTTCATAAAAGGCTGAATATTGATCTCTGTCTAGCCCCGCTACCCCGTTATCGAAATCTTGCTCTAATAGAGCTGCAGCCCTCTGAAATAGTTTAGGTAAAAGCCATGGAGCACATTCCAAAATCACCTGATGCTGAGTTAAGCTTTCTAACTGTTGAATCGTCTTTAGCAGCTCAATACCAGCAAATAAACGGTTTTTAGCCTTGCCTTGATTGATATCATTCACCAATTGATCCGGATTGTAAGAAGATAACGGCTCAACGATCTCTGCTTTATGGCTAGAAGTTTCTTTGCTTTTTCTAAAACGTGCTAATAATTTCATGTTGGACCCTGAAATTTATATCTGGTTAAAACTTAACAGACTCAATTGTCCAAAACCCTGCGAGTGCTGTCCACTATTATTTCACATTAATAATGCTAAACTAATCAATGTCATTACAAAACGGATGGGTTCATGTTCAGATTTATTAGCTTCTTCACTTTATTACTGACCAAGTGGCTTTCTAGCCTTTTCTACCGTTATCAAGTCCGTTGGTTTGATGATCTGCCTCAGCACGACTGGAGCAATATTAATATGGTGGTATTTCTCAACCATACAAGTTTGTTTGAACCGCTTTTTGTCAAGGTAGCACCCAATGGATTTTTATGGCGATTATCCAAACATCTGGTGGCACCGGGTGCTGATATTACCTTAAACCGACCTATTTTAGGTAAATTTATCAAATTACTCGTACCCGGCTGCATTCCTATCACCCGAAAAAACGATGAATCATGGCAAGCTTTTCTAGACTATATCAAGGATGACTCTATCGCACTGATACTTCCCGAAGGTCGCATGAAGCGTCGGGATGGTCAGGATAAAGAAGGGAACCCTATGAGCGCCAGAGGAGGAATCGCCGATATTTTATTAAGAGTTAACTCCGGCAAAGTCCTCTTTGTTTATAGTGGCGGATTACATCATATCCAAGCACCAGGGGATAAGCTTCCTCGTCTTTTCAAAACCATTCAGGTCAATTTGGAACTTGTCAGCATAGATTTTTACAAGGAACTCCTATCGAAGTCTAAAACGGGATCATTTAAACAAAGTGTGATCAAGGATCTCAATCTACGTTTAAAGCACCTTGTTCCACAGTGAACGCCAATAGACGCGAGATATCTGCAGTTTATCTATTTTCATTGGTATTTTTGAAACTTATTTAACGAAAGTTTCAAAAAATACAAAATTATGATTGACTCCTTCAAGAACATGCGTATAATTTGTGTTGCTTGAAAGTACGTTTTATTATATTTATGCACAATATTTCGAAGACTATACCAGCTCGGCCTGTTTTCATAAGTAATAGCAACACTCTCAGCCAAACCGCCCATTTTGGGCACAAAATTACATTTGATAAATAGGAATAAAATTATGTCTAACACTACTACTGGTACAGTTAAATGGTTCAACGAGTCTAAAGGTTTTGGTTTCATCGAACAAGAATCTGGTCCAGACGTATTTGCACATTTCAGTGCTATCGCTGGTTCAGGCTTCAAAACTTTAGCTGAAGGCCAAAAAGTTCAGTTCACAGTGACTCAAGGTCAAAAAGGCCCTCAAGCTGAGAACATCGTAGCTCTTTAATTAGAACTATATGAATTAAAGCTTTAGCTCATTCATGGGTTAAAGAAGAGAAAGGGCAAGATCGCTGATCTTGCCCTTTTTTATTTTCTATTCATTTATCCTGCGTTCCCTAACATAGCAAGACGCGTTATCATCTAGGAATCCCCATGAGTACCACTGCATTTTCTTCTCTCAACCTAAAATCCGAGCTCATCTCCAATATCGAAACGCTGGGCTATGATGCGATGACACCTATTCAGCAACAAAGCCTACCTGCTATTTTAAAAGGTCAAGATGTTATTGCTCAGGCACAAACAGGTTCAGGAAAAACAGCGGCATTCTCTCTGGGTATTTTACAAAAGCTCAATGTCAAACAATTTAGAATTCAATCACTGGTCCTTTGCCCTACACGCGAATTAGCCGATCAAGTGGCAATTGAACTCAGAAAATTAGGAAGAAGTATCCATAATATTAAAATTCTCTCTCTCTGTGGTGGTGTACCTATCGGCCCTCAAATTGGCTCTTTGGAACACGGTGCTCATATTATTGTTGGCACACCTGGCCGCTTGCAAGATCACCTTCGTAAAGGCACATTAAATTTGGAACATGTTGAGTTATTGGTTTTAGATGAAGCCGATAGAATGCTGGATATGGGATTTCAAGATGCCATGGATGCCATCATCGAACACATCCCTAAAAATCGCCAAACTCTGATGTTTAGCGCTACGTTTACCGATGAAATTCAAACTATCGCAGAACGAATCCAACATGAGCCCATCCGGGTTAAGGTCGATTCGATTCATCAGCAAACCACTATCCATCAATATTTTTATCCTGTTGAAAATCATCAACATCGCAAAAAAGCACTTCAGCTTGTTTTACAACATTTTGAGCCACAATCCAGCATCATTTTTTGTAATACAAAAATTGAAACTCAAGAAATAGCCGATCATTTACAATCTCTTGGATTTAGCACAATTGCCCTGCATGGGGATTTGGAACAAAGAGAGAGAAATCAGGCCCTGATTCAATTTTCCAATAAAAGCATATCCATGCTAGTGGCTACAGATGTAGCAGCCAGAGGCTTAGATATTGATGCGGTAGATGCGGTCATTAATTATGAAATATCAAGAGATCCTGATGCCCATATTCACCGTATAGGACGCACTGGCAGAGCTGGAAATAAAGGTATTGCCTGTAGCTTTTTAATGGAAAAAGAAATTTATAAATTCGAACGTCTACAACAATCTCTCCAACAAACATTTTCCATGACGCCCCTTCCCAATGAAGAAGTCCTTCATAAAAAAATTTTTTATCCCCCAATGGTTTCTATTCAAATCTCTGGTGGAAAAAAACACAAGCTAAGAGCTGGCGACATACTCGGTGCCCTCACATCAGACAAAAAAATAGATGGAATTTCTGTGGGTAAAATTAACATTTTTGATAATCATAGCTTTGTTGCGGTTTCACATAAAATTGTCAAAATGGCTCTGGGTAAATTACAATCAGGTAAAATGAAAGGTAGATCTTTCCAGGCTCGGTTATGCCGATAGATATTATTTTTCAACAGTTACAAACATAGAAGGCTAGCGATGAAACTATTTTTCAGCTCTTTATTATTTTTATTCTGTGTCAATACTATTGCCAACGAAAATATAAAAATGCCCGCCAAAGCTGAAGTTTTTCAACTCAGTACCTTCCCTTGTTTTGGTGCTTGTCCACAATATGATTTCTATGTATTCTCAGATAATAGCTATCTGTTTATCGGTAATAAATTTGTGAATCATCTTGGTTTTTATAAAGGGCAGTTTACTCAAAATGAGTATCAGTCATTACTAAACATACTGAAGAAATTCGACTTCTCAAACTTTCAGGATCACTATCGAGGAGGAGACAAACAATGTACTCAAATGATGACAGATCACCCTTCAATAGAGTTAAAGCTTCAATCCACTGAGTTAAATAAGGAAATTCATCATTATCTTGGTTGCAAAGGTTTTGAGAAAGAAATCCCGTTGCTTCAACTTGAAGAGAAGATCAAAACTCTGCTGCATATTTCATCCTTTATAAAAACGAATGACAATCCGACATAAAACAGTATTGTCGAATGTTGATCTGGCAATGCAAGTCATTAACGACCCGCGCCATGAAATAGACAAAGAGTGATTGCAAATAATTTTTAGCACAATCGCTGAATTCATCCGAAAAATCGGAGCAATCTCTTGACAATTTCGAGGGGATCTCTCAGTTGTAATATATTGGTACCTGTCCCATATATTAGGTTTTATACGCAGCTCAAGCCTTTTAATTTAGGGTGGATTAGTTTTGCCAAGAATTGCTGTTCAAAGGGAGACAAAAAAACCAGCCACTAAGCCTTAGGCAAAGTAACTCCCTGCTGCCCCTGATATTTCCCCCCACGATCCTTATACGACGTATCGCAAACCTCATCAGACTCAAAAAACAACATCTGCGCAACACCCTCATTGGCATAAATCTTCGCAGGCAATGGCGTCGTATTAGAAAACTCTAAAGTCACATGACCTTCCCATTCTGGTTCTAATGGCGTGACATTTACAATAATTCCGCATCTTGCATAGGTTGATTTACCTAAACAAACCGTTAACACTGAACGTGGAATTTTAAAATTTTCGATGGTTCTGGCAAGTGCAAAAGAGTTTGGTGGGATAATACAAACATCGGAGGTGATATCGACAAAGCTGGCTTCATCAAAGTTTTTAGGATCAACGATAACCGAGTTAATATTGGTGAACACTTTAAACTCGTTAGAACAACGAACATCGTAACCGTAACTTGATGTGCCATAAGAAATAATTTTTTGATCGTTTTCACGACGAATTTGATTAGGCTCGAAGGGGCTGATCATGCCATGTTCTTGCGCCATTCTTCTGATCCACTTATCTGATTTTATGCTCATATTATTCTCTTTAATTAATTAACTTTTTATTCTTATTTATATGAAAAAGTTTAATCATCACTCATGCTGATTTTAATGGCTTCATGACGTTTAGCTGCACCGAGTAAATTTAACTGTGCGCCAACTTTTCTGGCTAATTCACGGTAACTTTGTGCGATGGCCCCTTCTGGTTCTTGTACTACAGAAGGAAAACCATTGTCCGTTTGTTGGCGAATTTTGATATCCAAAGGTAATTGCCCCACTAGGCTAACGCCTGTTTCTTTGGCTAATTTCTCGCCACCACCAGTGCCAAAAATCGCCTCTTCATGTCCACATTGACTACAGATGTGCATCGACATATTTTCTACCACACCCAACACTGGGATAGAGACTTTTTCAAACATGGCAATGCCTTTTCTGGCATCTAACAATGCCACATCTTGAGGGGTTGTGACAATTAAAGCGCCAGTGACTGGTACTTTTTGCGCCAAAGTCAATTGGATATCGCCTGTGCCTGGTGGCAGATCGACAATTAGGTAATCGAGATCACGCCAGCGCGTATCATTGATCATTTGCTGTAAGGCACCACTGGCCATCGGGCCACGCCATACCACAGCTTGGTCGGGTTTCACCAAGAAGCCAATGGACATGATCTGAATGCCATACTTTTTTATAGGCTCAATATGTTTACCATCTTCACTTTCTGGTTGAGTACTTTCTTCACCCAGCATCATCGGTTGGCTGGGGCCATAGATATCCGCATCCAGTAGCCCAACCTTGGCACCTTCTTGATGTAATGCTAAAGCCAGATTCACAGCGGTTGTTGATTTACCCACACCACCTTTCCCTGAGGCGATGGCGATAATGTTTTTAACACCAGCGATTGAACCCTGTTGTTGCGTTTGAAAAGAAGGGATCTCCATACCAATTTGGATTTGCACTTCGTTAACACCGGAAATTTTCTCTAAATGTAGGGTTAACTGATTGGTGATATCGGCAATCGCGCCTTGACAAGGGTAGCTTAACACCAATTGGATTTGGGCTTTTCCTTCATGAAACTCAAAAGATTTTATGCTTTTACTTGCAAGAAGTGATTGTTTTAAATAGGGATCTTGGAAGCTATTGAGTGAATTTAACAAGGCTTGTTCAGTATTCTGCATAATAACTCGGGCTGGTTAAAAATTTGAAGCTAATTTTACTCGGAAAACCAATCCCATCCAAGTATAAGTTGGATTATTGTGAAATTGGAAATGGAAAAATTCACCATCTTAACTCACGCGAGATCACTGAGGATAACCCGTGATCTTCTTTATTTTTTGGTAGAGCGGTTTAAGTTGTCGATACATTTTTTTATACACCTGTTCAAAAAGCTGATCATACAAAATCACATTGGCGGGATCAGGTTGAAATGTTTTGACAATTCGTGTCATGGACTGTGCGGCTTGCTGATAATTTGCATAATATCCCATGCCAACGGCAGCATTCATGGCAGCGCCCAGTCCGGAGGTTTCAAAAGTATGAGGGCGTTGTGCACTGAGATTAAAAATATCTGCTGTCAATTGCATGGCGGCATCGGATTGTGAGCCACCGCCTGAGACAATTAATTTTTTAATTTTTTGTCCCTGTCTTTTCTCAAGGCTTTGTTTTCCTTCTTTTAGGGCGTAGGCCAAACCTTCTAGAATAGCTCGATAAATATGCGCTCTGGTATGTACATCACCAAAGCCTAAAATCGCGCCTTTGGCTTCAAGGTTTTTAATACCGGGCGACCAGTAGGGTTGTAACATTAATCCCATAGAACCGGGAGGTACTTGATTGACTAATTCATCGAACAATGTTTCTGCTGTTACGCCCAACTTTTGCGCTTGTTTCATTTCTTTTAAACCAAACTGATGCTTAAACCAGCTGACCATCCAAAAACCTCGATAGATCATCACTTCGCTATTAAATTGATCGGGAATGGCCGAGGGATAAGAGGGAATAAAGACTTGGGGTTCAATGTATTTAGCATTGTTGGTGTTAATAGTTGCCGTTGTGCCATAGCTTAAACTGGCGGTGCTGGGTTCAAAACATCCCGATCCTAATACTTCACAGGCTTTATCAGATGCTGCTGCAACTAAAGGCAAACCTTGGGGAATACCTGTTAATTGTGATGCTTGTGGAGTGATCTCTCCCAGTTTTTGTCCTGGTTTAACAAGTTCTGCCAACATATTGGGTTTGAGAGGTAAAGCATTCCATTTCCAATCCGTGCTTTTTGCCCATTTTTGCTTTTTATAATCGAAGGGAAAATAGCCCACCGTACAACCGACGGAATCTTTGTATTGGCCTGTGAGTTGATAGGTTAAATAGCCTGATAGTAATAAAAATTTATGGGTTTTTTGCCAAATATCAGGTTGATTTTGAGCGATCCAATTGGCCTGTGCTTTGCCTCTAAAATAATCAATGGCGCGACTTTGACCAATGATTTTAAAAAGCACTCTCCAGTACCAAGCCATGGATCTGAGATCAGTTGCCTGACGTTGATCAAGCCAAAGCATCACAGGACGTAAGGCTTCACCATTTTTATCCAGATTAACCACAGAGCTGCGTTGCGTGGTTAGGGTAACAGCGACAATTTTGTGCTGATATCCCTTTTCTATCACTTGTGGTTGTTTCCATAAGCGCTGACAGCTTTGTGCCAATTTATCCCAAAAGTAACTGGCTTGTTGTTGTGCAGAACCAGGGGTATCAGCGCTTTCAATTTCTAGTTCAATTTGACTTTTAGCGAGCAAATTTCCTTTTAGATCGAAAATTAGAACACGAATACTTTGCGTACCATTATCAATGGCTAAAATTAAATCATCCGCTGATTTTTTAGATTGTTGGATAGATACCATAGGTTCGATCTCTTTATGAGTAATGGTTTGTCAATGGGTTAGGATATTAGGCTCAGGTAAACTATAGCAGCTTTTCCAAATAGATTGATAACGTGCTAGTTCATGTTGCCACTGCCCCTCATTCCATCCCAAATACCTTTGACATAGATTCTTAATGCGTGACATTTCTTTCAAGCCGCCATGAGGTAAAATATTACCAAGACGACTACGCCGCAACATAAGATCATCTAAATGTACAATTTGTTCATATTTAAGCGCCCAAACCAGTTCCCCCCAAAGAGTTAAACTATAGCTGATGGGAGACAATAGGTTCGCTTCAATTTGCTGTATGAAATCTTGCGCTAACAAACCATAATTAGCACAAAGTCTATCCCTCATCGGTTGGCTTAATGGAGGACGAACACCTGCAAATTTCTTTGCATCGAATTGTTCAAATATTGTCTGATTAAATTCTGGAGCTTCCCCATTAAGTTCTTTAAAAACCATGGCGAGAACTTCTTGGGCAATCTGATTGAAAATGGTGAGCTTACCCCCTGCAATTGAAATCAATCCGGGTTGCTGACAAATGCTGTGCTCACGTTTTTCTTTAGAGGGAGAGACAATTTTTTGATCTTTATGCCTTTGTTGGCGAGACGCATTGCTTTGGAGATCTTCTTCCACCACAATAGGGCGAACCCCCGCGAAAGTTGAGATAATATCTTGAGGTTTAATCTGAGCCGTTGGAAATTGTTTATCCACACAGCGTAATAAATAGGCTAATTCATCTGGACTGATACAGGGTTCTTGTGAGAGTGGTTTATGATGTTCAACATCCGTTGTGCCCACCACGGTGACGTTTTGCCATGGAAAAATTTGCACGGGTCTTTTATCATCAGGATGCGGCACAGACACTGCGGAGGCAACAGGTAAACGCCAATTCGCCACAATAAAATGACTTCCTCTTAATGGTCGTAAACAAAATGATTTATTCTGAGATGCCATTAGCTCATTTGCCCATGCGCCAGTGGCATTGATAACAAATTTTGCATCCAACTCATAAAGATCATTGGATTCTTCCGCTTTGGCCACGACCCCTGTCACTCTGTTATCGCATTTTTTTAATTGCTGCACTTTGATATAATTCAGTGCCAAATTACCCAACTGCTCTCCCTCTTGTATCAATCGATAGACTAAGCGCGCATCATCTGTCATGGCATCTAAAAACTGTGTGCCACCCAAATTTTGATGGGTTTGAATACCGGGAGCCAAAAATTGATAATGCTTTTTTGGCCAGTATTGATGTTGCTTTTTCCCTGCAAAAAAATCATATCCAATTAACAATAAATTAAAGATCCAAGGCCATGGAAATTTTTGGGCATAATGACTCAACACAAAGCTTTGCTTTTGAACCAAGCCCTGTGACTCTTCGAGAAGTTTTTGTCGTTGTTTAACGGATTCAATCGTTAGTTTCATTTGGCCATCGGCCATATAACGTAAACCACCATGCACCATTTTCGAGGAACGACTAGAACTCCCCCACGCAAAATCTTTTTGCTCAAGCAGCAATGCTTTTAAGCCTAGTTGACTGGCTAACTTAAAAATACCAGCGCCAGTGATACCACCACCAATGATCAGCAAATCCCAATTTTTTTGAGCCTGAATTTGCTGCATTTTTTGCAATCGTTGAGAGCGATTTATCTGATAGTTTTCCATAGATTTATTCTTCTGCATTGTTATCTACAACAGTTATCTGTAACAGACAAATTTTCTACAAGCTTATCCGCAATTAAAGTACCGGGATTTAACTGTTGTTTAGGATCAAAATGCAGGCAAAGATTT
>PCTP01000006.1:0-4394 GCA_002770795.1 Gammaproteobacteria bacterium CG22_combo_CG10-13_8_21_14_all_40_8
ATTGTCATCCAGAATGACAGCCCTTTTCTCTCGCCTTCTTCACTCAGATTAAACAACACAGATCAACTAATGAAATTGGGTGAATATCAAAATTGTAGAATATTATTGATTCAGAATGATCAGGAGATCCATTCCGCTGAAAACGCCCAGTATATGGATTTACGCCAAATAGCGACAGAGCTCAATGCAACGGAGGCTTCTATTTGTGCACAAGCACTGCTCCATCATCATTGGCATAAAAACCATCAGTTTTGTGGGCATTGCGGAAATCCCACCCAATTGTTTGAAGAACATGCTAGAAAATGCCTTAACTCAACTTGCCAAAAGATAGTCTTTCCAAGAATCGATCCCGCAATAATCGTCGCAGTGACCAATGAATACGATGAAATCCTTCTCGGCAGACAAGCGCATTGGGATAAAGATCGCTATTCTGTGTTAGCCGGTTTTGTCTCCTACGGTGAGTCTTTAGAAGGTGCTGTCAAAAGAGAGGTCGCTGAAGAATCTGGCGTGGAGATAGAAGATGTTAAACAGATTGAATACGTTGCCTCACAACCATGGCCCTTCCCTAACTCTCTTATGTTAGGCTTTAAAGCGAAAGCGAAAAAACAACCCATAAATACTGTGGATGATGAACTAGAACATGCGATGTGGATATCGAGGTATGATCTTAATCAACAAGTTAGTGATGGGATCTTGAAGTTACCCTCAAGATTATCCATTAGTCGATTCCTAATTGATCAATGGTTGATAGATTAGGAATCTCTGTCACCAGCGACTGTTTTTGATCGTTCATTAGTATCTAAATAACTCTCAGGCCAATAAGTTTTCACAATATCTCCATGCAAATCAAAACTATGACAGCTGTTGTGTAATACAGGGTTTAAGCTTTTCTCATCTGAAGTAGTGATTTCAGGACGCATATCTCGGTAAGGATATATGGTTTGGATGGCGCTGGTGGCCACCACAGGCAACAATTCATTCAGGTGAGTACAGCCTTTTACCCCAGAGAAAAGCTGTTTCACTTTACGATTCCACCCTGAGGCAATTTTTACCCCTTCCAGTTTTTTATAGCTGGCATTCACCTCAGCACAACTGGTAAAGGGAGCTGCCTCGGTACGCGCTTCCACCTGATGAATCAATAATTGGTCATCCAAAGTCAATTTCAACCAAATTTTATGGATTTTTTCTCCCGTTGGAATAATTCCTCTTTGGGCTGTTTTCAAAGGATGACTTTTAGTATCGGTTAAACAAGCCTCAATATCCCATAGACCGTCCTCACGAAGATAGCCATTGCAAATGATTTGACGTTGATGGATCTGAGTTCTTTTCATGATATTCTCATTCACGGTTTAAAAATGCTCTAAAGGCATTTTTTGCTTCTTCAGCGTTTAATAATCGGGCAAATTGTTGCATTTCCAGAGAAAGACTATCAGAAACTGCTTGTGCCATGCTCTGCTTCATTAAACGTCTGGTCGCAATAACGCCTCCTTGTGGAAAACTCGCCAGTTTTGAAGCTTTAGATTTTGCATAGGCTCTCACATCTTCGGAAACTATCTCATTAATCACCCCAAACTGGAGTGCTTCTTGTGCACCAAAGGATTCACCTAATAATAACCATTGTGCTGCTTTGTGGTAGCCAACTTGAGCGGGAATTAATAATGAAGAAGCGGCTTCTGCGCATAAGCCCAGTTTGGAAAATGGGACTGAAAATTTTGCCGATGAATCTGCATAGACTAAATCACAATGCATCAGCAGGGTTGTTCCCACGCCAACTGCAGCTCCAGACACAGCAGCCACAAGGGGCTTATCAAAAAAGGATAATGTTTTAATAAACTGTACCACTGGGCTATTTTGATCAAATGTTCCTTCTAAAAAATCTGCTAAATCATTTCCTGCTGTAAAACAATTCTCACCACCTTGAAACAACACCACAGACACTTCTGACGCATTTTTCGCATAAAGGAGTGCCTCATTCATTGCCGTATACATCGCTGAGGTCAATGCATTCAGCTTGCTGGGTCGCTCGATAGCAATGGTCAAAACTGCCTTGTCATAATTAACAACAATTTCAGGACTGCTGGATGAAAAGTTTATCTGTGTCATTGTTTTACCTATAATCGTGTGAATGTTGTATTGTTCTGCTAGAATAGCTAGCAAGATGCTGGTTTAAGCGTTTAATCGGAAATAATAATTTTACCACTTGGAGATAGTTTAGATGAATGCGTCCTCAAAAACATTAAATTTCGACGTTCAAGCACAAACCCTAGAGGGTGAAACCATTTCTTTAAACCAATTTAAAGGTCAAACCTTATTAATTGTAAATACCGCCAGCAAATGTGGTTTTACGCCTCAATATGAGGGTCTTCAAAAACTCTATGAAACTTATAAAGATTCAGGTTTGACGGTTTTAGGCTTTCCCTGCAACCAATTTTTAAACCAAGAGCCTAGTGATAGCGAAGGTATTGCCTCATTTTGTCAGACTCGATTTGGTGTTTCATTTCCTCTTTTCAAAAAAATTGAAGTCAATGGCCCCAATACACATCCTCTCTATGAACAATTAAAAAATCTGGCACCAGGGTTTTTAGGTTCTAAAAATATTAAGTGGAATTTTACCAAGTTTTTGGTCAATAAAGAGGGAGAAGTATTAGAACGTTTCTCTCCAAATACCGATCCCAAAGATATTGAACCCAAAATTCAGGCTATTTTAAACAAGTAGATTCAGTGATATTTAAGTAGAGAAAAATTAAATTGAAAGATGTTAATTTGAATGAAATTTTATTGCACTTAACTGAGTTAGAATCAAAACAGTGTTTCCAAGAAGAGTCTATTCATCAACTTCATTCTGAAGTTTATCAGCAACAACAAAGTATTCAGGGGCTCGAAAAAACAGTCGAGCTCTTGAGACAAATGCTTCTGAACTCAGAACAGATTGAAGGGGTCAAATTTGATCCCAAAAATGAAAGGCCACCTCATTATTAATAGATATTTTTTAAACAACAGCTTGATAGCAATTGATAAGGGTTCCCGCTTCTAATTCACCCACGGCTTTATTCAATGTCACTTTTCGTGATACAAATTGCACGGTTGACTCTAAGGCTGCTGAAAAATGACGCACTCTCTCGGTAAGTAAAACTTCCCCTGGTTGGGCCAAGGTTTCTAATCTTGCTGCAAAATTTAAAGCATTGCCCCCTAAATCAGCAATGCCTGTCACATCATTATGGCTGATTTGCACAGGCCCCATATCCATACCCACCCTTAAATGAAAACCTGCGGCAGTCAATACTTTCTGAATCATTAAGCCACATTGAACCGCAAGGCTTGGATTGTAAAAAGCAGCGCGTAAAGAGTCCCCTTCCATATTGGGATAAACGGCCTGCCAGCGAGTTAAAATAGGTTTAAGCAACCCTCTAAACAGTTCCAAGCGGCTCGACATTTCGACATCAGACCATTTGGAAAAGTCTTTAAGATCCATAAATAGCACAGTGAGTTGGCGTTGTTGGTTAGCTTGGTGTTCGGCTGCAAGCTCTAACATACGTGGCCAAAATTGTTCTTTTAAATTAGAAAGTGCAGCTTTGAGATCTTGATTTAACTTTCGATCTCCACGTAACTCCAATTGTGCAAGATGTAGCTGTTCTATTTCTTGCTTTAAAGCGGTTAGTAATTCTGATGGCTCAAAATCACCCGTATCTGTAATCGCTAAACTCACTTCTGAGTGACCAGGCAGATGCAGGATAGATTCTAATTGGATATGACAACCCCATTGGCTCGCGGTCAAATGTTCCACTAAGAAAGGTAAAGTAGCTAACTCGGCCAATTGTATACAATTGGGATAAGAGATACTGAGGGTTAGGCTATCTCCATATAGGCGCTCAAAATTACCTTTATTAAAACGCTCAAATTCCTTACCTTTTTGATCCCAAGAGCAACTATTACACTGAATTTTTTTAATGGACCATCTTTGAGTTTGTATTCCAGATAACAAAGTATCGTTCAGTATGGCATTATCGAGTTTAGCCTGAGTAAAGTTAACCAATCGTAAATCTGCCTCGGCAAAATTAGCATTTTCGGCATTCACGCTTTGAAAACTTGCTGAACAAGCAGTGACCTTTAATAGATGAGCGTTTTTTAAATTGGACTTATCAAACTGAGCGTTAGATAGATCAGAACCACTAAAATCTGTCCCAGATAGATTACAACCTACCAATCGGGCATTGGCCATTTGGGCATTTTTTAACTGCGATCCTAACAAATTAAAACCAGAAAGATCAACACCTTGTAGATTAACACCATTCAAGCAAGCATGTTTCAAATCGAAGGATGTCAAGTTAATGGATCTTAAGTCCAAACCGACCATACTGATATTGGCAACAACAGCCGTTAGAAAGTCCGCACCT
>PCTP01000006.1:4415-6560 GCA_002770795.1 Gammaproteobacteria bacterium CG22_combo_CG10-13_8_21_14_all_40_8
TTTGTTCCTTTTAAGCGAGCGGCTATAAACCGGGCTCGACGACAGTCTGCTCCCGAAAGATTGGCATTTTGTAAATTGGCATCAATGAAATCAGCGGCCACTAATCGACAACCGGATAAATCAAAACCCGATAAATCCATGCTGGTGAGCTTGCTTCTTGATAAATCAATCTGCAGATCAGGATTATCGGCTCTCCATTGATTCCAAGCCAATGCACCTTGTTTTAGTTGATCAAAATACTGTGTTTTCATAGCGTCGTTTTATTATTTTTATAAAATATTTTTAAATGATGAATGCATTCCCTTGCTACCTCTTGCTCCGAATTTCAAATAAAACTCCGCAAAGGATTTATAAGAAGGATTTATAAGGTAGCAGGAGTATCTCTTTATTCTTGGGTTATTCAAAAAAACCTTGGTTTTGTTCAATTTTTTCCAACAATATTTTTGCTGGGGTAAAACGGCTGCCATGGATAGTTTCAAAATGTTTTAACTTATCCACAATAACCTGTATACCCTGGCTATCACAATAATGGAATGGCCCTCCTAAAAATGCAGGAAAGCCAAGCCCAAAAACCGCGCCTATATCGCCATCTCGGGCATTATTGAGGATACCCTCTTCTAAACAACGCGCTGCTTCATTCACCATTTGCAAAACACATCGTTCAGCAATTTCAACAGCATCCATATTATTGTGTGCCTGAATCCCTAAATCTTTATAAACTGACTCATCAACAACTTTAGGGCCTTTACCATTTGCTGGGTAAACGTAAAAACCTTTTTTATTTTTTTTTCCCTTACGTCCAGCGTCAATTAATTTAGAAAATGATGCTGGGGGTGCCATTCGCTCACCAAAGGCACTTTCCAAAATGGGGGCAATTTTAGTCCCCACATCAATACCCACTTCGTCCAATAAAGTGATAGGGCCAATAGGAAATCCATACTTTTTAAGGGCACTATCAATTTTATCTATAGCCACCCCTTCTGCCACTATATGACCCGCTTCATTCATGTAGGGCGCTAAAATTCTAGAGGTATAAAAACCTGGACCATCATTGACTACAATAACAGTTTTACCTTGTTTTTTACCAAAGGCAACAGAGCGCGCGACGACCTCTGCTGAAGTTTTCGGGGTTTTGATAATCTCTAATAAAGGCATTTTATCCACAGGAGAAAAATAATGCAGTCCAATTACAGTTTCTGGATGTTGGCTGGCTTTGGCAATCTCACTGATGGGGATTGAAGAGGTATTGGTTGCAAAAATGATATCCGCTCGACCTATTTTTTCCACCTCTCTGAGCATTTGTTGTTTGAGTTGTAAATCTTCAAAAACCGCCTCAATTACTATATCGACTTGGGCAAAACCACTGTAGTCCGTTGTTCCCGTCAACATGGACATTTTTTCAGCTTTTTGCGAAAGACTGATGTAACCTTTTTTAAGGCGTTTATCATAAATATTGTGAGAGTACTTTAAACCATGTAATACCCCATCAGCATCTCGATCTTTTAATCGCACAGGGATATTGGCTTTTTCAATAGAAACATAAGCGATACCAGCCCCCATGAGACCGCCACCAAGAACACCTACCGAACTAACAGGCTTCAATTCAGCTAGCTGAGCAAAATCCTTTTCAGCTATTCCGCTTTCTTTTTTAAGTTCCGTCGAAGCAAAGAATAAACCAATCAATTGTTTCGCTTCTGCAGATTTTACTAATTCGCCAAATAATTCGGCTTCTTTGGCATAACCCACTGCCTCACCTAACTCCGCCCCTGCTTCAACACAATCAATGATATATTCAGGCGCTGGATAATTCCCCAATGTTTTAGCCAACAACTTTTTTCTGGCTTGTTGGAATAAAATTTGTCTTCCCCATTTGTTGTCTTCTAGCGCCCAACGCATCAGTGCCGCTGTAGTTAAAGAAGATTTCTGGCGTGAGAACTTACCCGCTCGGATTTTATTCACTAATTCATAAGCAGCTTTCACAAGATTGGCCTGTGGAGTGACTTCATCCACTAACCCCAACTTTTTAGCCTGTTTCGGTTTTAATTGACGGCCGGTTAGCATCATATCTAATGCATTGGCAATACCAATTAACTTAGGAAGACGTTGAGTCCCGCCCCCTCCTGGTAATAAACCTAATTGTACTTC
>PCTP01000007.1:0-142 GCA_002770795.1 Gammaproteobacteria bacterium CG22_combo_CG10-13_8_21_14_all_40_8
CAGCATCTTGAATGGTTTTTAATTTTTCCAATACTTTGATATCGGCACCAGCGATAAACCCATCGGGTTTGCCACTGATAATCACAACACCATGCACGTCCTTGTTGTTTTTGATTTGGGTAAAAATGGCTTGAATTTGATC
>PCTP01000007.1:195-5937 GCA_002770795.1 Gammaproteobacteria bacterium CG22_combo_CG10-13_8_21_14_all_40_8
TGGTGGCAATGTGATTTTCTTGAAAAATCAACTCGAAGCTAGATGTTGATGTCATGTTATTCAGCCTCCACTATCATTGCACTGGCTAAACCACCGGCAGCACAGGCTGTTGCCAAGCCAAACCCTCCACCACGTCGTTTCAACTCACCTAAAAGTTGAGTGATTTGTCTACCTCCAGTGGCTGCAAAAGGATGACCATAAGCAATGGAGCCACCCAATACATTAAATTTATTCATATCAATTTCACCAATAATCTCATCTCTTCCTAATTTCTCTTGTGCAAATTTTTTGGACGCAAAAGCTTGTATATTACACAATGTTTGAGCGGCAAAGGCTTCGTGCATATCAATGAGAGAAATGTCAGAAAGTTTCATCTTCATTTCGGCAAGTACTTTAGGGGTTGCATAACTCGGTCCCATCAGCATGTCAGTCCTAGCTCCAATGGCGAAGTTGGAATAAGCTCTAATATATCCGAGGGGTTGATAACCATCTGCTTTAGCGCGTTCTTCACTCATCAATAATAATGCCGAGGCACCATCGGTTAAAGGCGTTGCATTGGCCGCAGTGACAGTACCATGCAATTTATCAAAGGCGGGTCTTAATTTATCATAAGCCTCTCTTTGACTATCAAAACGAATATTATTGTCTTTAGAAACAGCTTGGTTAAAAGGTTCTACAAAACAAGTCATCACTTCATTATCCAAACAGCCTAATTCCCAAGCCTTCGATGCAAGCTGATGTGAACGATGAGCAAAATCATCTTGAGCAATTCTTGAAATATCATGATCTCTTGCCATTTGCTCAGCATTTTGTCCCATGGTTAAACCTGTAGAATATTCAGTCACGGAAGGTGGAACTGGTATCAGATCGCCAGGACGTAATTGACTGAGTAATTTTAACTTTTCACTCATTGAACGAGCTTTACCGAGGGCGACTAAAATCGCCGATAATCTTTTGGAAACCTGAATGGGGACAACACTGGATGAATCAGCACCGCCAGAAATACCAATGCTAATTCTTCCTAATCGGATCGAATCAGCCACACAAGCCGTTGTTTGATAACCAGTCGCACAGGCCTTTGAGACACTAAAAGCATCGGTATTCACATTCATGCCATTGCCCAAAATAATCTCTCTGGCAATGTTTGGCGCCTCAGGAATGGCTAAAACGCTCCCAAAAACCAATTGCTCAATTAATTGAGCATCTAACTCCATGCGGATCAGCAGCTCTTTAACCACCATTTTACCGAGGTCTAATGAATTAGCACTTTTAAAAGAAGTCGATTGGCGCACAAAAGGCGTTCGTAAACCAGCTACAACAGCAACCCGATCTGATTTTTTGGCGCTAGGTTTGCGAGTTTTTTTGATGGTACTCGTCACTTCCGTCCCTACCTCCTTCCCCCCTTCTATTGAAGAGGCTTTATCTTTTTTAATGACTTTTGCTTTCTTAGGTGAGGATTTTTTTAGAGGCTTATCTGAGGTATTTTCCATGAGGACTCCCATTCACAACATTTTTTGGGTTTCAGTCATCTAATATAAACGATGCTGGACTTAAGGTAGTCTAATGATTGTTTAAAAAAATCAAACTGCATAAATTTCAATCAGTACCTGATAAAATCAATTGGATCAAATAAGTAGCATAGACCATTTTGGGACAAAAAACCCTAGTCATCTCGTTAAAATTGTTAAAATTTATTTTTTATGCTTTTTTTTGGGAACTATTTGAGACATTTTATATCTAAGCCCAAGATTGAACAATGGCGGTTTTATTTATACATTAAAAATTATATACTTACGCTACTTCTTATTGCAGGTAGTAAAAGACTTCAAATGCACTTTAAAACAGCATAAGTATATACTCCAGTGAATTTAAACCTAAGGTTAAATATGAATAATATTAAGAAAATCCAATCTTATCTGGAAACTCAAATTTTAGGGCAAGAAAGCCTGGTTGAAAGATTATTAATAGCTCTACTTTCTGATGGTCATATTCTGGTAGAAGGCGCTCCAGGTTTAGCAAAAACCCGTGCAGTTAGGGCACTATCCCAAGTAATCGAAGGTGCATTTCACCGAATCCAATTTACCGCAGATTTATTGCCTGCAGACATTACAGGCACAGATATTTTTAGACCCCAAGATGCCAGTTTTGTGTTTCAGCAAGGGCCTGTATTTAACAACTTTTTATTGGCGGATGAAATCAACCGTGCACCAGCTAAAGTCCAAGCCGCTTTATTGGAGGCCATGGGAGAAAGACAAATTACTGTGGGTAATAAGACCATGGAACTCCCCTCCCCATTTTTAGTGATGGCGACTCAAAATCCTATTGAGCAAGAAGGCACTTATCCACTTCCTGAAGCCCAACTTGATCGTTTTTTAATCCATGTGATAGTCGACTTCCCTCATTACAGCGCCGAAAAGAAGATTTTAACCTTATCTCGCTTAGAAGCCAATTCATCACAAAAAACTGCTCATCCGGTTGAGACATTATTAACTCAGTTTGAACTCAAACAGATCCGCGATGAGGTGTTAAATATTTATATGGCTGAAGATGTGGAAGACTACCTTGTTGCACTTATCCAAGCCACTCGCACACCAGAAAAATATTCTAAACAACTCGATGAATGGATTGAATTTGGCGCAAGCCCAAGAGCCACCATTGGTTTAGATAGAGCCGCAAGAGCCAGAGCCTATTTACAAGGTCGTGATTATGTCACGCCAGAAGATCTGCAAAACTTACTTCCAGATATTTTACGTCATAGATTGATATTAAAGTATCAAGCAGAAGCAACTGGTGTAACAACTGGCGATGCTATCACCGAAATTATCAAACTGGTACCAGCACCCTAATGATTTCAGATATGCAATTTCAAGATGGGATTCATCTACAACTTTCCGAGTTGTTGGGTGCCTCTTTACCTCGTTTTCAATTGGTAAAAAGTAAAAGAAAATTACCCAGTATGGCCACATTAAATGGTCAGACTCGATCAAGATTTCGCGGACAGGGTATGGAGTTTGAAGAAGTGCGAGCCTATTTGCCCGGTGATGATATCCGCAACATAGACTGGCGTGTAACAGCTAGAACCGGCATCACACATACCAAAGTTTTTACCGAAGACAAGGAGCAACTTGTTTTTGGTATTTTGAATCAACAACAGCGTTTATTTTTTGGTTCTAAAAAAGCCCTGAAATCTGTCATCGCAGCACATTATTTTGCCAATATTTTAAATCAAGCTCGTGATCAAGGTCATCGAGTTGGTGCATTTTTGTTTGATGATCATAATCATAGAGAATTTAAACCCTCTAATCGTCGCAAGCATTTAATGCATATACTGTCTGATGTAGAAAAAAATCATAATCTGCAAATAGAACAGATCAAAACATCAGGATTTGAAACGCAGCAACATCAGGGTGACAATCTCAGCGCAACTTTACAACGTCTCACCAAAATAGCACGACCAGGCAGTAAAATTCATATTATCAGTGATCTTTTACCAGATGCTGACAAAATATGGGAAAGCATCTCTTTGCTTGCAAGGCACAATCAACTTCAGATATGGTGTATCATTGATATTTTGGATTGGTTTATTCCCAGTGCCAACGAGCTAACCATCAGTGATGGAAACCAAAAAAAAACGCTTTGGTTTAGTAAAAACCGCTCTCAACAATATCAAAATGATTTTCTGACCAAGATTCAGAATATGCAAAATAAAGTTTGGCAATCTGGTGCAGAACTTCATCTACTAGGCTCGCTCCCTAACCAACTAGAAACGCATACGAAACCCCATGCCACAAATTAACTCAAACCCTATCCCCATCCCGGCTTCTAATGGTACGACGAATAGTTCAATACAATTAGAAGATATTATTATTCAACCTCACACTGACTGGTGGCCTCCTGCTATTGGTTGGTGGCTTTTAATCAGTTTTTTATTGGTGGCATTCAGCTATTTATTGCGCAAGTGGTTTTTAAAAAGACAATTTTTTTCAGCTTATCGACAAGCCCTTAAAAAAATCATTTGGCTAGAAAAATTATTAAATGCTCATGAGATCCCAGCAACAGATGCAGTAAAAATCATCGATAAAATATTGAAACAACTGTTGGTCAATTATGACAGATCACAAAAATCTATCTCCCTAACAGGCATTCCATTAAAATCTTGGATTCAACAGCATGTCCCCATCATTTCAACAGCGCTCGATCCTTTATTTAATGAAGTGCTCTATAAAAATAAAACCATTGATAATAAAGAGGCCAAGTTGCTGATCCAAGCAATAAAACCTCTATCTAAACAACTGATTATTAGCCTAAAAACTCAGAGCCATACAAGATGATAACATTGAATGAACCATGGGTTTTATTGCTCATTCCCCTGCCCATTATTGTACGCTATACCTTGAGCAAAACCTCGCAAACACAACAAAATGCATTATTGACGCCATTTTTTCAACAATGGAGCCAACAAACTTCATCTTTAGAAGAGATGGCCTCAACACGCTTACCCTTATTACTCGCCAGCATCTGTTGGTTACTATTGGTGTTGTCTGCTGCTAACCCTTTGTGGATTGGAGATCCCATCGTGCAGCCCAGAGAAGGCAGAGAGATCATGTTGGCGATGGATATTTCTGGAAGTATGGAGGAGAGGGATATGATCACTTCAAAAGGAAACTATCGTCGCATAGACGTGGTAAAAGCGGTACTGAGTGATTTTGCATCCAGAAGAGAAAACGACAAATTAGGTTTGATCTTATTTGGGCAACAGGCTTTTTTGCAAACCCCTTTAACTTTTGACCATCAAACCATTCAAAAAATGTTAGATGAAGCAATTATTGGTTTGGCCGGCGCTAATGCAACCGCGATTGGAGATGCGATTGGACTCGTCGTTAAACGCTTTCAATCACGTAAAGCCAAGGATAAAGTTTTGATCCTACTAACGGATGGCGTCAACAATACTGGTTTAGTCACGCCTGATAAAGCAGCTGAACTGGCTGCCAGCCAAGGTATTAAAATCTATACTATCGGCGTAGGTGCAGGAGAAATGCAGGTATCGAGTATTTTTGGTACCAGAACAGTGAATCCATCCGCTGACTTAGATGAAGTCTCTTTAAAATATATCGCCAAAACCACAGGTGGACGTTACTTCCGTGCCAAAGATCCCAAAGAGTTACAGCAAATTTATCAACTTATCGATAAATTAGAACCCATTACTTCAAAAAGTATCACCATAAGACCACAAAAGTCACTTTTTTATTGGTCATTATTTGCTGCAATAATATTAGCATTGGTCAGTGTACTATTTATCCAACGCCATCATCTATCCCCTTTTAACAGCCCCCAAAAGGAGGTAAATTAATGGACGCATTTACTCAGATCAATTGGAGTCAATTTCATTTAATTCGCCCCTATGCTTTACTTTTAATTCCAATTCTAGTGATATTTCATTACTGGGTTACAAACAAAAGTAAAAATTCCAGCGGTTGGAGCCAACTTGTCGATAAAAATCTATTTAACTGGTTAATTATCGACAATCAGAAAGTTAAAAAAAATAATACTCGCCTGTTCGGCCTATTTGTTTATGCGAGTATTTTAATGGCGGCTCTAGCGGCTTCCGGACCAACTTGGGTTGAAGAAAAAGTACCCGTCTCGGCCTCAGCCTCACATTCTGTCATTGTTTTAGATCTATCCCCTTCCATGAAAGCCGAAGACATGGTACCCAACCGTTTGCAGAATGCTAAATTCAAGATA
>PCTP01000053.1:0-4745 GCA_002770795.1 Gammaproteobacteria bacterium CG22_combo_CG10-13_8_21_14_all_40_8
CTTAGCAATTTTAATACATCTAATATTTCAAACGTGGATTCATCTAATTCATGATGATTTAACCAATAACGATGAGTTTCTATTGCAAGACTAATCGCATTCAAAGATTCAAACGGAATGCTATACTGATTAAATTCTGGAAACGTACTTTTTTGATAAGCTATAAATTGGTTTATCTGTACAAAACTACTCTCTAAATTGAGTTCTTCATCCCTGGTCGTCTGAAATTGACTAAACTTCACCCACATTTTAGCAAAATTACCCTGACTCATCTTTTTATCAAAAACCATGTGCGCCAATTCATACATTCGTTTTTCATTTGACCGAATCATAGCGAAAGATTGACTAATTTGTTGGTAAGCTTCTAGAGACATAGGTATTATTTGTTGATCACCTTTATTTGTGAACCAAAATGATATTTATACCCACAATCAGTCACATTCCAGGATTATGGTTTTTTAAAGAATAACTGCTAATTTTTAACTCTTCTGGGTTAGAGAGGCCATCTATACCCGTGTTGCCCCCAAATCGGGTGAGCAAACCAAATACAAGGAACAAAGCATACTATTATTGATAAGCACTGTCAGTTAAAAATAGGAACATTCTTTCCTTGTGCGTTATAATATTTTCATCATAAATAACCTTTATCCAGTTTTAATGAAAAATTTTGTTCAACCTAGTCCCAATTTACGTGCAAATTTTCCTGCATTACTTCAGTTTGATCAGAATCAGCAAGTTTATTTAGATAGTGCTGCAACCACGCAAAAACCTATTCAACTCATTGAACATAACTATCAACTACTTAGCACAGGAATTGCTAATGTCCATCGCTCGGGACATCTACTTGGTCGCACCACAACTCACCAATTTGAGCAAGCCAGAAGCGATGTCGCTCATTTTATTGGAGCCAAAAATCCAGCCTCAATTATTTGGACCAAAGGAACCACAGAAGCAGTCAATCTCATTGTGGCAAGTTGGGCAGAGCATCAACTTAAAAAAGGGGATGAGATTATTCTGTCTAGGAGTGAGCATCATGCGAATTTGGTGCCTTGGCAACAATTTTCTCAGCGTCATCAAGTGGCTATCAAATGGATAGAAATAGACTCTGAAGGCCAGCTAAACCTTTCGCAAGCAGCGACTCTTTTTTCCGAAAAAACCGCTTTGCTCGCAATCACTCATGTCTCCAATGTACTGGGTGCTATTAGCCCTCTACGCCAGTTGATCGATTTAGCAAGCGTTTATAAAACGAGAGTCTTTATTGACGGTGCTCAGGCTATCGCACACCTACCTATCAATGTGAATGAGTTAGGCTGTGATTTTTATGCTTTTTCTGGCCATAAAGTGTATGGGCCTTCTGGTATTGGCGCTCTTTATGTTCATCCCAACCGATTTGCTGAAATGAAGGCATGGCAAACTGGTGGAGAAATGGTTAATCAGGTTTCATACCAAAACTCTACTTTCCAACCTTTGCCTCTATTACTAGAACCTGGCACACCAAATATTGAGGGTGCACTCGGCATGGCTTGCTCTTTAAATTACCTCACCAAGCTAGATTTAGACGCCCTCTGGCAACAGGAACACCAACTTTTTCAATATCTTGTTGTTAAATGCGCATCCATCCCTAATCTCGAAATTATCAGTGCTCTTAAAAATAATATCCCTTTGCTTTCATTCAATATTAAGAACATCCATTCTTTTGATGTAGCTAACTTATTGGATCAACAAGGTATTTATATTCGTTCCGGCTCACATTGCGCTCAACCCCTATTAACAACATTAGGCATTCAAAGTTGTTTACGAGTCTCTCTCGGACTTTATAATCAGATTGAAGATATCGATAGATTTTATGAGGCTCTCATTGAAGCCATTGACATTCTATCAGAAGATTAATACAACCTATTCTTAGGATTCATTGTCCCATGAAGCGTTCATCTGCTCCCAAATTACTTATCAACATCATGGATAGAAATCTAACGACACTTCGTCAAGATTTTGCAGCCGTCAGCAACTGGCAAGCTCGTCAGAAATTGTTACTTCACTATTCAAAAGCCAATAAGCCACTTGATGATGAAAATAAAATTGACAATAACTTAGTCGGAGGCTGTGAAGCCAAAGTGTGGCTGACTTTAGAACGCAAAGACGATCATTTCTTAATCAAAGCTGATTCTGACTCAAGAATCATTAGAGGATTGTTAGTGCTATTGCTTTTAGCGTTAAATGGTTTGGATCAACAACAACTTGCTGATTTCGATCTGAATGAATATTTCCAATCTCTACAATTAAGCCATTTTATCAGCACTTCCAGAATAAATGGACTAAATAGCATTCTGAACTTTATTCAATCAAAAATCATAGAGCTCAGCAACAATCCTCTGTGAGTATGGGTTTATTTGACAGGACAAGGATGTAGGTGTTTTAGTACTTGAGCCACTGCAAAAAAAGCAAAACTCCCTGTTACAAAGCTAATAGCACCCAAACCATCGGCGCAATCCAATTTGGTCACAGATTGCTTGGGGCGAGCAAAACGCAACTCTCCATTGGGCCAAGGATAGATAATTTGCTCTTCTGAATAGACCGCCTCGACATAAAATCTTCTTTTGACGTTTCGAGGAAAATGATACTTCCTCCTTAATTCATTACGCACTTTAGCGAGTAAAGGATCAATGTCTGCACGACTAAGATCTTTAACGCGTATCTGCCCAGGATTAATTTGCCCACCTGCGCCACCAATGGTGATAATGGGTATTTTGTGGCGTCGGCAATAAGCAATTAAAGCAGATTTTGAAATCACACTATCAATTGCATCGACCACATAATTCAAATGACTTTGAATATAGGTGGGAATATTATCTAAATCGATGAAATCTTCTACTTCATTCACAATCAAATCAGGATTGATCAGTCTAAGCCGAGCCGCCATGACAGCCACTTTGGATTGACCAATATTATCAGCAAGCGTATGGATCTGACGGTTAGTATTACTAACGCATATATCATCTAGATCAATAAGAGTAATTTGCCCAATACCAGATCGCGCCAATCCCTCAGCCACCCAAGATCCCACACCACCAATGCCCACCACCGCCACATGAGATGTGGCATAGGTTTCTAATGCTGCTTGACCATATAATTTGGCCACCCCATTAAATCGGTTAATGTAACTAGGTTCTAGCATCGCTTTCACTCTGACAAATAATTATGGTTATTCTACCATTCTAACTATTTTTCGAGCGTTGAGAAAATCTATTCATGGAAAATTAGGTTAATCGTCGACCGAAAGGGCTAATGGCTAAACGCATCAATTTAAAATGCTGTAAGGCAAAAGGAATACCAATAATGCTCAAAGCCAGCATAAAGCCCCAAACAAGGTGGTTTAACATGATAAATAAACCACCAAATATCAACCAAACAATATTCAGCACCAAATTCAATGATTCATTGGTATCTTGGTAAGGTAAAGCTTCCGTATCACTTCCAAAGGGGAATAATGCAAAAATAGCTAATTTAAAACATTGTAAACCCCAAGGAATACCAACCAATGTGATACATAGCGCCAATCCAGAAACTACATATCCAATAAAAATAAATATTCCACCGAAAATAATCCATAATAGATTTAAAATTAAATTCATCTGCTGCTCCTTTGTTCGTTTATAAATACCCATGTACAATCCTGTATTAGCAATTTTCACACCATACTTGGCAGTGTCACCACCAAGTAAATATATAATTTATTTTTTATATTTTTCAATAAGTTACATTCATTTGCAGCGATAACATCATTTCTTTTATATGAGGTAGGTTTTCTGTATCAACTTATACAGGGATTCACCACTATCTTTTGGTCAATTTCACACTTATTTTACTGATCATTAACAGAAATAGGCGACATACCCATAATCGTTGGCACTTCCATTAATTTTTTTTGCACTGCAACCTATTGTTAATACACAATTCTTAAAAAAAACCTAAACGATCTAAGTCATGCGACTGGCAAATAACTCTATTCACTGCTAAAACTTAACTATGAATTGAACGGAGACAGATACGCTATGACAGATTATTGGGTGATTACTCTGATGGGTGATGATCAGCCTCAACTTATTGCAGCCCTTACAGATATTGTTGCAGAACACCAAGGCAGCTGGATGGATAGCCGCATTGCCCAAATGGCAGACAAATTTGTCGGTATTTTAGGCTTGTCAATTCCTCAATCAGAAAGTGCCAGCTTGCAAGATGCTTTGGAGAGTTTTGCGGATATGCGAGAACTGGCAATGCATATTCGTGTCAGTTCCAGAGAAACGCCCCCAACGGAAAATATTGCTCGAATCAAAATTACCGCCCATGAACGCACAGGAATCATGCAATCTATTTCTCAGGTGTTAAATGAATTGAAAATTCAAACACATGAAGTCGAAACCCATTGTGATAGTGCGCCATGGGGAGGTGAAACGCTTTTCACTGCGACTTTAAAAGTCGATTTACCTGAGAAAAAAATAGATCCTCTACAACAGGCGATTGAGGCGCTGGGGGATGATTTTATGATTGATATTGAACCGAGTTTCAAATGCTCTGAAAAAGTAAACATGAGGTAAAAACAGGATAAAAAAAAGAGGCAATGTCATCAAATACATCACCTCTTTTTTTCAAGTCAGTATTTCAAGTCAGTATTTCAAACTGAATTTATACCCGTGCTATTTAGTTTTGATAAGACTCAATAGGAGGGCATGTACAAATTAAGTTAC
>PCTP01000053.1:4770-5889 GCA_002770795.1 Gammaproteobacteria bacterium CG22_combo_CG10-13_8_21_14_all_40_8
TCCAACGCTAGGCCAGAATTTATTTGCTTTCACTGCAGCACACGGAAATGCTGCTCGCTCACGACTATATTCATGCGCCCAGTTTTCCGCTGTCACCACTTGTTGCGTGTGAGGTGCATTTTTCAATGGATTATCTATTGCATGCCATTCGCCGCTTTCGACACGATCAATTTCCACTTTGATTGAAATCATTGCATCAATAAAGCGATCTAACTCTGCCTTAGACTCGCTTTCAGTCGGTTCGATCATGAAGGTTCCTGGAACAGGGAAAGACATGGTTGGCGCATGGAAACCATAATCATTTAAACGCTTGGCGATATCCACTTCGGTGATGCCTGTTCTGGCCTTGATAGGGCGCAAATCAAGAATGCACTCATGAGCCACTCGGCCATTACGTCCACTAAATAATAAGGGGTAATGTTTCCCCAAACGCGTGGCAATGTAGTTAGCATTTAATAATGCATATTGAGTGGCCATCTTTTGCCCCTTCGCCCCAGTCATTGCAATATAGGTCCAAGAGATAGCAAGAATACCAGCGCTACCAAATGGCGCGGCTGATACGGCACCTGATTGGTCAGAACGTTCATCTGGTGCAATTAATGGATGCCCTGGTAAATAGGGGGCCAGATGCGCTTTTACACCAATAGGACCCATACCTGGTCCACCGCCTCCATGAGGAACAGAGAATGTTTTGTGTAAATTAAGATGAGAAACATCCGAACCGATAAATCCTGGTTGAGTCACACCCACCTGTGCATTCATATTGGCACCATCCATGTAAACCTGTCCGCCATGTTGATGAACAATATCACAAATCTCTCGGATGCCTTCCTCATACACACCATGGGTTGAAGGATAAGTCACCATTAGGCAGGCTAATTGATCAGAAACGGCTTGAGTTTTAGCTTTAAGATCATCCATATTCACATTGCCTTGCTCATCGCAGGCAACGACCATGACTTTCATGCCAGCCAATGCAGCACTGGCAGGATTGGTACCATGCGCGGAACTGGGAATAAGACAAACATTGCGATCAGCTCCACCGTTGGCGTCTAAATAGCGTCTTATTGCAAGTAATCCCGAGTACTCACCTTGAGCACCTGAATTAGGTTGCATTGA
>PCTP01000053.1:5911-11667 GCA_002770795.1 Gammaproteobacteria bacterium CG22_combo_CG10-13_8_21_14_all_40_8
TTTATCAACATGGTTTGTAATTCTTGAATCATTTGCTGATAGCCCTCTGCCTGAGAGCTTGGTGCAAAAGGATGCATATTGGCAAACTCAGGCCAAGTCACAGGCATCATTTCCGCGGCAGCATTTAACTTCATGGTGCAGGAACCCAAGGCAATCATGGAGTGATTCAACGCCAAATCTTTATTCTCAAGTCGCTTTAAATAACGCATCATTTCTGTTTCTGTGTGATAGCTATTGAAGACGGGATGCGTCAAAAATTCGGTGTTTCGTAACACAGAGGCTGGAATATTCTGGAGGTTTTGTGTTTCTATTGTTTGGTTAATCTCTTGCAAACACAAACCATGGTTATCTCCTAAGAACACTGACCATAGCTGTACAATATCCTGACGGGTGGTTGTTTCATTCAAACTCACGCCGAGCATGCCATTAGCATCAACTCTCAAGTTAATGCTTGCCGCTTCTGCTCTGGCGAGTATTTCTTTAGAGCTTGCCCCTAAATCAAAACTTAAGGTATCAAAATAATGGGTATTGGCGGACTGAATACCAGATTTCTCCAATCCCTGCTGCAATATTTGGGTAAAGCGATGGATACGATTGGCAATCATTTTCAACCCTTTAGGCCCATGATATACCGCATAAAATGAAGCCATTACTGCCAAAAGAACCTGAGCTGTACAAATATTGCTGGTAGCTTTCTCACGACGAATATGTTGTTCACGCGTTTGCATTGCCATTCTTAATGCAGGATTACCATTGGCATCCACCGATACGCCTATAATTCTACCTGGCATGGCTCTTTTGTATTGGTCACGAGTCGCAAAGAAAGCCGCATGAGGGCCACCATATCCCATCGGGACACCAAAACGCTGGCTGCTACCTAAAACCATATCCGCCCCTAATTCACCAGGGGATTTTAAAACCACTAATGCCATAATATCCGCACAAACTGCAACTAATCCTTTTTTGGATTGCACCGATTGAATCGCTGCAGAAATATCCAACACATCGCCATGGCTGTTGGGATACTGTAATAGCGCACCAAAAACATCATATTGATCAACATAAGCTAATGAATCAACCACCACTTCAATACCAAGATACATAGCTCTGGTTTTCAACACTGCAATGGTTTGGGGGAAAGTTAAACTGTCGATAAAAAAGAGTTGAGAACTTTTATTCTTTGTCAGACGTAAAGCCATGGCCATGGCTTCTGCAGCGGCAGTTGCTTCATCCAGCAAAGAAGCGCTGGCTAAATCCATACCCGTTAAATCAAGGGTCATTTGTTGGAAGTTTAAAATAGCTTCTAGACGACCTTGTGCAATTTCTGGCTGGTAAGGTGTGTAAGCCGTATACCAACCTGGGTTTTCCAGCACATTGCGTTGTACAACTGGCGGAACATAAGTTGGGTGGTAGCCCATGCCTATGTAGTTTTTGAATAATTTGTTTTTATTTGCCACATTTTTAAGATAGGCCAAAGCGCTCTGTTCAGATTGAGGAGCATCTAGATCAATGGGCTGTTTAAGACGAATGCCTTCTGGCACAATTTGATTGGACAAGTCATCCAAAGAAGTCGCCCCCACCGCTTGTAGCAAAGCCTCTGTTTCCTGTGAGTTTGAACCCACATGACGAGAAATAAAAATTTCAGACTGTTCAAGCTCTTCAAGCGTAAAAGACGCTTTTAAATTCATAATGTTAACCCTGTGAAAAATGTAACAATGGACTACTCCAAGTTTTGGAGAATAACACCAAAAAACTTGTGACTGATTTTTAACCCGCTGAAACCTACATGTTCATTTAACTCAAGCAATAAGAGTCCATGCAATGATCTATTAAACCAAAGCCATGAATAGCACTTCTCACTAAAAACTACTCATGGATGTTTCATAGGTTTTGAGTCATAGATAAACGATGAGAGTCTATCCAGAAATATTTTGAAACTGAATTATTCTTCGTTTTCTAAAAATTCAGCATATTCTTCGGCAGACATCAATCCATCCAATTCGTCAGTGTCTGATAATTCTAACCTAAACATCCAACCATCATGGTAAGGATCAGCATTCACTTGCTCAGGCGCATCTTCTAAAGTTTCGTTCACGGCAACCACTTTGCCTGAGACAGGCGTATAAACATCAGAAGCTGCCTTGACGGATTCAGCAACTCCCGCCTCTTCTCCCGCTTCCAACTCATCATCCACATCTGGCAACTCAACATAAACCATATCACCCAAGAGCTCTTGAGCATGCTCAGTAATGCCTATAGTGGCGGTACCATCGTCTTCGATGCGTATCCATTCATGTTCCTTTGAATATTTTAATTCGGTTGGGATGCTGCTGCTCATTTAATTTTCCTCAATTTTAATGAATCTTGAATAGGTTATTTTATACAAAAGCAATCAGGATGATGTGCTTTCGCACTCCTATCGGTTTGGAAGGGGTCTGCACCTCTCCCAAACCAAGGGCGTTTTCTTGCCTGGCTTCGCCCGCTTCGCAGGGCAAAGCTGCGGCTGCGGCACTATTCCAGCCTAAGGGTCAGGGACTAAAACCTGTTCTTGCTGGAAGATGCTGCGCATTTTTTGTCGTAATACTGTCGTGATACATTTTATAAAATAGGGTGGATCACCAATAACTTATAGCATCGATTTTCCATTTCGCACAAAATTTGCTTTAACGACTCTCACTGGAAGATTTTTTCCTCTGACTTCAACAAATGCCTTGTCTCCAGTATTCTTAGGAACACGAGCTAAAGCGATACCCTGCTTGAGTGTGGGAGAGAAAGTACCGCTGGTAATTTCGCCTTCTCCTACATCAGGAACAATCACCTTCATGTGAGAGCGTAACACCCCTTTTCCCTCAAGCACCAACCCCACTAGTTTTCGAGCAATGCCTTCCTCTTTTTGAGCTTCGAGGGCATGTCGTCCAATAAATTGTCGTTCTTTAGGTTCCATAGCAACAACCCAGCCCATATTCGCTTCATAGGGAGAAATAGTTTCATCCATATCTGATCCATAGAGGTTCATACCGGCTTCGAGTCTTAAGGTATCTCTAGCGCCTAACCCGCAGGGCTGCACGTCAGCTTCAAGCATTTTATTCCAAAAGCTTTCAGCCAATTCGATAGGCATAATCACTTCAAAACCATGTTCTCCGGTGTAACCTGTTCTCGCAATAAATAACTCACCAATCGTTTCACCAAAGAAAACGCCTAAACTTTGAGCTTTATCAGCATCGGCCGCTGAAAGTGTAGAGCAAACTTTTTCAATCGCTTCAGGACCTTGAATAGCCAACATTGCTACATCATCACGAAGTTTAATGTTCACCTCAAACTCTTGAGCCTGTTTGTTGATCCAATTCATATCCTTTTCACGGGTAGAAGCATTAACCACCACGCGATAATTTTCAGGATCAAAATAATAAACAATCAGATCATCAATCACACCACCCAGCTCGTTTAACATGCCGCTGTATAGCGCTTTTCCTGAGACTTTTAACTTATCCACATCGTTACAAAGCAGATATTGTAAAAAAGGTTTAGCTTGCGGTCCTGACACATCAACAACAGTCATATGGGAAACATCAAACATACCAGCGCTATTGCGCACAATGTGGTGCTCCTCAACTTGAGAACCATAATTTAAAGGCATATCCCACCCGCCAAAATCAACAATTTTGGCATTTGCTTGCAAATGAAGTGGATAAAACGGTGTTCTATTTCCCATTACATTACCTCAAAACCACCCATTTCAGGGGGTTATAGATGTCTATTTGGACTAGAAAGTGATTTGAGGGCAATATTATAATCTGTTTTATTGAATTACAGAAACCTTTTTAATGCTACGGGCTTAATATTTGGATGCACACCTTAACATCTCGCTAGGAGCCTGTCCGAGAATAGCGATCGTAGCGAGGGCAAGTCTGTTTGAGTCAGATTTTTCGATGGATTGAGGCGAATAGTCACTCTATTTATCGAAATTCATCGGAAAATCTGGCCAATCAGGCTTGGCCGCAGTAGATCAGTCTATTCTCGGACAGGCTCCTAGGGCATGCAAGTTGACGGCTTAGAAAATTAGCCAACCAGTTACCAAAAATAGCAAAATTTATCAGACAGGTACAACGTTTTCAGCTTGAGGCCCTTTCTCACTTTGAGTGACGTTAAAAGTCACTTCCTGTCCTTTAAATAAGGTTTTATGTCCATCTACTTTGATAGATTTAAAGTGCACAAAAATATCAGTGCCGTCTTCCATTTCTATAAATCCAAATCCTTTATCTTTTTTAAACCATTTAACCTTACCAGAGTTCACCACATCTGAACTTGAGACAGAACGGCCACTAGGCTTGAATAAACCCAGCACAAACTGGCCTAGAGTTAAACTCAAAATAGAAACCAATGTCATGGCAATCACAAGATAAAGACCTTTTAAGATAAAGCCTAATATTCCATCCATGAGAGGTAAATGTATACCAAGAATGGTCAACTCAACCCCGCCATGAATATCACCAGTGACCAATAACCACAGAAATATAAACAAAAAATAACCTAATAAAAGAGATTTGATCGTTAAAGATGTCGATTTTTTCACAATATGTACCTTAAATAAATTAAATAGAATAGCGCTAACCTATTGATAACCCGAAAGAGCGCTTAAGAAAATCACCTCAATAAAGAGCTGACAAATGGATAGGTTTTTATCACCTGTATATAAACTTCAGTGCTAGGGTACGAATTTCATAGGGTTCAGTCAATAACCTCAATGCAATAAATTTATATTCGTACTGCTTGGGTATAGACTAAGAAGACATCTGCTCATTGACTAATTTAAGGTAACGTTGATAACGTCCAGAATCTATTATCTTTTCTTCGACCAACTTTTTTACCTGACACTGAGGTTCTCGCAGATGGATACAATTTCGGTAGCGACATTGAGAAGAGGCTTGTTCTATTTCTTTGTATCCATTCATTAAAGCTTGTTGATCTAAGAATTCTAAAGAGAATTCTCGAATACCTGGAGAGTCAATGACTGTTCCACCATGAGGAAGATGATAAAGACGTGAAGCCGTTGTGGTGTGCATCCCTAAACCAGACACCGCAGAGATCTCACCAATAGGAGATAGAATTTGTGGTAAAAGTAATTTAGTTAACGAGGTTTTACCAACACCGGATTGTCCCACAAAAACACTGGAATGGTCCTTCAGTGCATCTATCAGTGGTTGTATTGATCGGTTGCCCAAACTCGAAGTAAACAAAATCTTGTAACCCAGATCCTCATAAACTTTTAATTCATGCGTAATTTTAGGATAACTTGTCAATCTATCACTCTTATTGAAAATAATAAGCGGCGCTATTTGAGCTTGTTCGCAAGCCACTAGGTATTTATCAAGTACCAAACAAGAAAACTCAGGTTCAGGGGAAACCACCACACAAATTTGATCGATGTTTGCTGCGACAGGCTTTAATCCCTGATAACGAATAGGCCGTTGTAACAATGATTTTCTAGGAAGCAGTTCAACGACGATACCCTTGCCTGGCGCTTCAATATCGCAAAGTACTTGATCACCACAAATCAGATCCTGAAACTTACGTCGGAGGTGACATCTCAGCTGCTCACCAGAGACTAATTCAACATCAGCTTCTTGACCAAATCGGCTAACCACTAAGGCGTTTTTGACAAACTCACTGGGTTTTATCCCCTCTAATGCACTTTGTTTATTTTTTTCCATTGAGACCTTTTAACATTAGACACAAATAAATTTGCGCCAATGGGG
>PCTP01000053.1:11686-12596 GCA_002770795.1 Gammaproteobacteria bacterium CG22_combo_CG10-13_8_21_14_all_40_8
GTTAAACTTAACACATATACCCGTGCTAAAGCCAAATAAATTAAGGGCAACATACATGAGCAACAATCACAACCATTTAATTTGGATTGATTTGGAAATGACAGGACTCAATCCAGAACGTGAATGCATTATAGAAATTGCAACCATAGTCACTGACAAAGATCTCAATTTAGTCGCTGAGGGACCAGTTATTGCCATTCATCAGCCCGATTCTGTATTAGATAAAATGGATGATTGGTGTACCCAAACCCATACAGCCTCGGGATTGACGGAAAGAGTGCGGAATTCAAAAATTAGTGCAAAACAAGCACAACAAATGACTTTAGACTTTCTTAAACAACATTTACCTGCCGGTAAATCCCCTATGTGTGGCAATACCGTTAGCCAAGACAGGCGTTTTTTGTGTCGCTATATGCCTGAATTAGAAGCTTACTTTAGCTATCGCCACATAGATGTGAGCACCTTAAAAGAACTCGCAAAACGCTGGCGTCCGAATTTATTAGCTGGTTTTAGCAAATCTGGTAGGCACCAAGCTCTAGATGATATTCGCGAATCGATTGCTGAACTTCAATATTATCGTGAACACTTTATTCAAATCGCCCCTTAAAACTCACGCCTCTACTAGGGCATGGTTAATCTCATGAATAACGCTGAACCCAGCACCGATTTTATTCCTATTCGTCAAATTGATAAGAAATTGCCCCTTATCAAAGCGCAATTGCTGAAACAGCTGGAAGATCGTTACTGTGTTAAATATCAAATCCCCAGTTATCAACTGATGCAAAGAGCTGGAGAAAGTGCTTGGGCACTGATCCAAAAACACTATCCAAAATCCAATAATGTAGTGGTTGTCGTTGGACCGGGGAATAATGGAGGTGATGGACTTGAAGTCGCCTCTTTAGCCCATCAA
>PCTP01000250.1:0-8139 GCA_002770795.1 Gammaproteobacteria bacterium CG22_combo_CG10-13_8_21_14_all_40_8
CTCCAGCTTGAATAAGTCCCATATCCACCGCTGGTTGTAAAACAGCCAGAGTCGCAGCGCCTTCTGGGAAAAACCAAATACCAGTTTGATGGTAAGTATTTGAAAGATGTTGTGCAATCTTTTTTTCAGAAATCGCTATGGCAGCACACTTGCTTTTCTTCACAATCTCCAAGCGTTTAAAATACCCTACACCACCAGGCACGTTCAATCCAGTTGCCAAATTAGCCCAGAGTGTTACAGCAATTGTATCTAATCATTATGGAGTAAAAGTCTTATCTACGGGCGGTATTTACTCACTTTGAACAGCATCAATCTTAGGGCGTTCAAATCCGATAAGGCCCAAAGCCTCAAGTTCAGCAAAGGCTTCACACATATCCAAAATCCCCGTACCCCCGCCCCTTGGATATAAAATAATGTATGAGTTTTCCCCTCATCTTTTCTTCTCTGTTGGCTTTTGACACAAATAAGCCGATTATGAACTCATAATTCAAACCACTGCTGGGTATTTTGTATCTCAGTATATTCTCTAGCTTTAAAATTTATCATCTGTTCCCATCTCTATTGGTATTTTCTCTGTTGATTGTGATCTGTGGGTTGTCGCTAGGAGCCTGTCCGAGAATAGACTGATCTACTGCGGCCAAGCCAGATTGGCCAGATTTCCCGATGAATTTCGTTAAATACGACTGCATGGATGCAGGAGGTAGAGCAACGCAGGAGTTGCCGAGAGCGACTATTCGCCTCAATCCATCGAAAAATCTGACTCAAACAGACTTGCCCTCGCTACGATCGCTATTTTCGGACAGACTCCTAGGCATTTGTGGATAACAGGTTCTGTATTATTAGGTGTTGTCGCGTTAAATTATTTGTTATCGATTTATCTAACAGCGGAAGTTTAGAAAGAATTATCTCCTTTGTTGTGGTAGGATTATTGCCTCTGATCGACGGTATCGGAAATTAGTTTATTATTTATGATCAATTATATTTTCAATCTCATTTTCGGCGCTAAAATTGGTCGCTGGATCGGGCGAATTGGTGATCGTAAAGCCCTTATCTTCGAATATTCTGGTTTGTTTTTAGTGTTTTTAGGTTATGCCATGGTCAAAAATGGTTTACTGGCGGCTACATTATATGTGCTGGATCATTTATTTTTTGCCTTCTCGTTGGCTATCAATACTTACTTTCAAAAAATTGCGCAAGACAAAGATATCGCTTCTACCGCCAGCGTCTCTTTCACCATTAATCATATTGCAGCCGTTGTAATACCGGTGATTTTAGGCTATGTTTGGCTACAATCACCCAGTTTAGTATTTTTTATTGGATGTGGAATAGCCTTAGCTTCTTTGGTTTTGGCTTTAAACATCCCCAATCACCCTCAACAAGGTCAAGAAGTTCGTTGGGGATATAGGACTTCACCTCCCATTAACACCACAAAATATGAGGCAACATGATGAAAAAACGATGGATTATGCGATTTATTTTTACTCTTATGCTTAGCTTATCATCGCTCAGTCTGTTCGCCGATGAATGGGTAGGAGCGCTTGCGCCAAATTTTAGCCTGAAAGATCAAACAGGTAAAATACATCAATTGCAGGATTACCAGGGTCAATGGTTAGTCGTTTATTTTTACCCTAAAGATAAAACACCAGGTTGTACCACAGAAGCCAAAAACTTTAGAGATTCATTGGCAGAATTTAGTAAACTTCACACTAAAATTGTCGGTGTGAGTATCGACTCTGTAGAATCCCATAAAGAGTTTTCACAAATGCATGATCTCAACTTTCCTATTTTAGCCGATGATGAAAAAAAGATGAGCACTAACTATAAAACATTAATGAGCCTTGGGCCTTTAAGCTTCTCCAAAAGAGAAAGTTTTGTGATAGATCCCATGGGAAATATTGTAAAACATTACCCAGATGTGAATGCTGAAAGCCATTTTCAACAAATTCTAAATGATTTACCCGCATTACAAAAACTTTAAACTCGATCTTTAATCCGTATTGTTATATTAGATTTACAGGTAATTTATCACCATGGGAAATATAGTTTGGTTGGCCTCCTATCCTAAGTCTGGAAATACTTGGGTTCGATCTTTTTTGTACAACTTAATCAAACGTCCAGCACAACCCGGAAAAATCAATGATTTGTGGTCGATGTTTCAAGATGAAAGTCAACCTAAGTGGTTTTATCCTTATCTAGAGGGAAAATCTATTGAAGAATTACCGATAGAAAAAATCAGTCCATTGCGTTGGCAAATTCAAAGAGATATCGCAGAGTCTGAGGATGGGAGCGTCTTCGTAAAAACCCATAATATGATGGCAGAACACAATGGCTATCCACTCATTAATCTTAGTGTCACAGCTGGTGCAATTTATATTGTGAGAAACCCCTTAGACATGGTAATTTCTTTGGCTGATCATTTTGATTTATCCATTGATGAAGCGATTGATTTCATCAGTAATGACTTTACTGGATCAATGACTGATGAAATGACCGTCGCTCGAGTCATAGGTTCTTGGTCAAATCATGTTAAAGGATGGACGCAAACAGCTCATGACAGGTATTTAGTCCTGCGTTATGAAGATCTATTAACGCACCCTGATAAAAGTTTCGCTTCTATTATGAAATTTTTAGGCATGAAAAAAGATATGAAAGAATTAAAACGAGCACGCTTGTTTTCCTCTTTTCAAGAACTACAAAAGCAAGAACAAAAGAATGAATTTAACGAAAAAAGTCCAAAATCTCAGCGTTTTTTTAGAATAGGAAAGAAGGATCAATGGAAAAAACTGTTAACCCCTTCACAGATCCAAAAAATTATTGACACACAAGGTGAGCAAATGGAAAGATTTAAATATATTCCTAAATCATTTTAAGCAATAAACATATGAGCATTCCTAAGTTTATACTCAGCTTCCTTCTAGGAATTTTAATGGGATTCCTTATTTTTTCACCAAAGGAAGAAGTTAAAAGTCCTGCCAGGAATCAAGCCAAAATCTCGGAATTAACCAATCAAATCCACCAACTCAAAGATGAAATTGAGCTACAAAAACAATTAGTTTTATCAGCACAACAACAACTGCAAAACCAAAGCCTGCCATTGCAAAAATTCAACCATCAATTGGAAAAACATCCTCAGCCCACTCAAGCAACTGTCGTCCCTGACGACACTACATCTTCGGAGCAAAAACAGAGACAAAACCTACCGCTAGAATTTAAAGATATCAATGCCCTCAACACCAGAGATATTAAGCAATTTTGGAAAAATTATATCAATCATGAATCTCGAGATGAACAATGGGCTCAAACTCAAGAGGAAACAATCAGTCAATTTGTAGAAACAAGAAATTCTGATGGAAAATTACAAATAGCAAAAATTCAATGTAAAAGCCAAAGCTGCTTACTCAACTTAAATTCTTATCAAGATGATAATAGTTGGATAAATCTTGTTGATCAGATGAAACACCAAAGCTGGTGGCATTTTGACCATAGTGCCCTACAGGTACATACATTTGGCAATGGCGAAAAAGGAATTCAAATGATATTAACCACCCAACAAGCCATTCAACAATCGCAAACCCAGCCATAATCCTAAATAACTCAGTTGGATTACAAAAATCTGCGCTACCCCTCACTTCTATTTCGCACTCAACTGATTTTTTTCGGGTGATATGAACTAGACAAATATCTTTTTCATCCGTTGGTTGTACAGAATGCTTAGAGGTGCTATTTTTAGATAGCACGATGTATAGGAGATAAGCTTATGTTAACACTTAACCATATTTTAGTTGATTTGGATCCCTCTCGAGATTCACAACCAGCTCTGAACAAAGCAATAGAATTGGTCAAAATTTCTGGTGCTCAGTTAGAGCTATTTTTAGCAATAGATGATGGCCGTTATGTTTCTAATTGGTTTATTAGCGAAGAACAATTAGAGCAAGCAAAAGCCAATTCAGTAGCCTCTCATAAGCGTTGGTTAAAAACCTATCTAGATGAGGTTCAAGATCAGGGCATTAGCGCCAATATGGAAGTGGTGTGGCACAAACCCCATTATCAAGCCATTATTAACAAGCTGAAAAGCTTTCCAGCCAGCCTTGTAATTAAATCAACCCATCCTCATCCCACTGTCAGTAAAATATTTTTCACCCCCAATGATTGGCAATTACTCAAATCTTGTCCTGTGCCATTACTTTTAGTCAAAGAAACCAGCACAAGACCTTATCAAAACCTACTAGCCTGCGTCGATCCCACACATATTGGGGGTAACCATGAAGGACTCAACACAGAAATACTTGATCTCAGTGTAGAATTAACCCAATCACTAAAACTGGATACACATATTTTCCATAGTTGTGAGCCCATGGGATTAGAAACTTGGCAAGCCATGCCTGAAATGGGTGGAATTTCTCCTGAAGAACATAAAAGTTATCTCGATAACCTTCTGCACAAACACACAGAATTACTCAAAGATCTAACTGCACCCTATGAATTCGGGCAATCTCAATTATCCATAAAGCTAGGCGATCCTATCAGCTGCATTTGTGAAGAAGTGAAATCAACTCATGCCGATCTACTAGTGCTTGGCACCACTTATCACACAGGCCTCATCGGCACGACCGCTGAACGGGTTTTAGATGAAGTGAGTTGTGATATCTTAGCGGTAAAATCTAAACAATTTGTTCCTGTATAAACCCTTCTGTGATTTTCCACCTCTTAATTTTCTACTATATTAAGAGGTAGAACCTACATTTATTACCATAAAACTTTCTTTTATTATTCTCTCTGCTAGCCTTAAAGAAGCAATATCTATTGATATCAATAATAGTGATTATCAGCTTCAGGGGAAAATGTGTATGTTCATTCAATTAGCACAAAACAAAAAATCCTTATTACTCTCTTCTATTCTCTTAGCTCTATCCTCAACTAACTGCCTAGCAGATTCTGAAGATGAAGTGGGCGAGATGTCGCTGGAAGATCTACTCAACATCTCCGTTGAAACCGCATCACGAACCGCTGAAAGTGCCAAAACTGCACCGGGCACCATCGTGGTTGTTCGTCAGCAAGAAATTCACGAGCGTGGTTATAGAAACTTACAAGATCTACTAAGAGATATGCCCAGTGTAGATGTTCAGGTTCGTGCAGATGGATTTCAGGGAAACTTATATAGCATTCGTGGTATCACAGGCAATAATAAATTTATTATTTTACAAGATGGTGTTCGCATTAGCTCCCCCACCGGAGAATCCATACCTATCGATGAAAATTTCCCCTTATTTCACCTTAAACAGGTTGAAATTGTTTATGGACCTGCTTCGGCAATTTACGGTGCAGATGCCTTTACTGGCGTTATCAATTTAATCACCTACAACGGTAAAGAACACCAAGAATCAACGGCTGGCGCCTATATTGGAGAAGATAATTACAAATATAGTTACTTCCAATTTAGACATGTTATTGGTGAAAATGTTGGACTCTCTGTAGGTGGTCATATTCATGAAGCGGATAATCAAGATTTATCCAAAGAATATCCCAACCAATACGTTTTAGGCGATCTTCAAAATTTTGCTGGCGTCACTTTTGTCAATGCGGCTAATCGCGTTGGATACAAAAACCCATCAGAAAGCCATAGTATCAATGTTCGTTTAGACGTGGGCGATGATTTTTCTATGGGCTTTTTTGAGTCCAATTTCCAACAAGCCACCGCTCAAGGAAATCTACCAGAACATGTTGACTATGGACAGAATGGCATTTGGGATACCACGATTGATACCACCGACCTTAAGAAGTCTTTTGCCTTAACCAGTACCATTAATTCAACACTCCAATTAAGCTACTCCCGCTATGAAGTGGATAACGATACTTTTTTTGCCAATCGTTTTACCGATTTTAATCGTGGTTATAAATACTCAAAAGGCACTCGAAGTGATCTTTCACAGCAGTTCGACTGGAAAATGTCTGATAATCACAATTTGCTTTTTGGTTATACCTATCAAAACTTTGATTCGTTACCTAAAACCAGCGATTTAGAAGTTAAATTTGATGAAAATAGTGCAGCCTCTGCGCAAAACCTCACCATTCCCGGCACGGATGGACAATTACCCTCGAAAATTTTTGAAGTCTCTTGGACAAACCTAGCCGGATTTGCCCAATGGCAAGGAAAATGGAGTGAGAGTTTTAGTACCACTGCAGGCATTCGTTATGATGATAGCTCAACCTATGGTCAAACCCTCAATCCCAGATTAGGATTTGTGTGGTCACCAGAAAAGAGATTTACTGCAAAAGTATTCTATGGTGAAGCCTTTCTGGCACCAGCCCCCTTCTTTTCTTTCGATCACTTTGGGTCATTTGTACCCGGTAGTAACCACTTCACCATTCAACCCGATCCCAATAACCCCAACGATACCACGCCAGATTTTCAAGCCCTGGGTGATACCGATGGCTCGCTATTTAACTCCTTCTTCTTCCATATCCCCAATCCTGATTTGGAACCCGAAGAAATGCAAACCTTGGAAGCTAACCTTTCTTGGCTTGTTACATCCAACCTTCATTTAGGATTGGTGGTTTATCATGAAGAAGTGACAGGACTTATAGAAAAGGTCATAACAGCAAACCCAGTGAGTGACTTTATCCCTGGCGGTGTGATTGCCACTACAGAGATTTGGGAGAATGTGGGCGACTTATCTGCGGATGGTGCGGATTTAAGTATATCTTATCAAACCAATATCCAGAATATGCAATTCAAAGCTTGGACGAGTTACAGCTATGTAAATGGTAATTTAAAAGATAACAACGGCAATAGTGTAGAGTTACCACAAACGGCCAAAAATAAAATAAAATTGGGATCAACTCTGCGTTGGAATGAATTCTTCATTACACCAACAGTTTATATCATTGGTGATACAGTTAGCCCTATTAGCCCAACTAACGTCAAAGGTTATACCGTAGCCAACCTCTATACAGGCTATGATAACTTAGTAGAGGGGTTGTCTTTATACTTAAAAGTGAACAATCTATTTGACAAACATTACCTTAACTCAGGCGATGCCGAGGGAGAAACTTTTGTGGGTGTTCCCCAAGATTCCCGTTGGTTCCAAGCAGGCGCGAGTTACTCATTTTGACTTGTGCATGAAAAAAGTCCGGCCAAGGGGGTCAGACAATCCTCGACTGTTTGAGAGAAATCTATCAGCAGATTTATTCGTAAAAATGGTGCGGAATGTCGGGTACAACCCCGAAGTAGCTTTATGAAACTTGTCAGTACGCATCATAAAATAGTGGCTTCCAGAAGGGGTACGCTGTCGCCCTACTTGCTTAAAATCCTTACGAGGCTAAATCACTTCAACTTAGGTTTACGGCCTACAGGCTTGCGCCTTTTGTGCTTAACATTTGAGATGACTCTCGCCTGCCCAATATTTGCTATCTGCTGGTTGACCTACCTTGCCAGAATGGAATTTCCACCCACTGGAATTATTGACCTTGCTCGACCGCACACCCCTTCGATTTCTTAGCAGCTTACAATTAGGGATTAAAAGATTGTTTGACCACAGAGAACACCGAGGACACCGAGAAGTTCAAAAGATGATGATGGATATTAAGAGGGATAGCATTGGTGAAGAGGCATGATGTTTCAGAAACAGCGCCATTCAATAACGAAGGCTTTCCTCGGTGTTCTCTGTGTCCTCTGTGGTTTAAATTATTTATAAAATTCAGATGATTATCACTTTTCATTCGGGATCGGACCAACGCAACCCATTGTTAATGATGAATTTAGTCCTTAAAAATGGTCATTTTCATAGCTTAAATTGCCCTTTTATAGCTAAAAACCACCATTATAAGCGGGATTTTGCTCTCTCACCATGTAACAGTCATCGTCGATCTAAACTTCTCGATAACGCACTTTAAATCCCAATGCATCGAGATAGTGTTCTGCCAATTGTTGACCACCTACAGCCAAACTCCTGGTCCATTTTTCCTCTCTAAGCGATGGGTTCTTCAGTAGTGCTTCTTCCATCCAGGTCAAATGTGATTTTGTAAATTCTTCAATTGAACCCACTTGAATCAATTCGCACTGTCTTTCCTGAACAATTCACTGATATCTTTTGGGCGGCGATTGAATTTCATTGAACCCGCTCTGCTGCCATTCAGAAG
>PCTP01000250.1:8188-9346 GCA_002770795.1 Gammaproteobacteria bacterium CG22_combo_CG10-13_8_21_14_all_40_8
GACACTGCCGGAGGTATTTTCCGCATTCAATCGCCGTCGCGGGATAGCGATCTGCCCAAAATGCCCCGTTTCGTTTTTTACCCCTATTAAAATCTTGAGCCGTTCTGCCAGCAACTAACGGCATACTTTTTGCTATTTCCTGATTTGATCCCTCCTGGGCTAACAAATGGATATGATTGGAAGTAACGATATAATTCAAAATAATGAAGTCAAAGCGCTTTTTGGCTTCAAAAAGCCAATACAACCCAAGCTCGCGATCTCGTTTAAACTTGAGAAGAAATTCTTTTTTATGGCAACGGTGAGTAATGTGCCAAATAAGACCTGGTGTGTAGTATCGACTTGCTCTGGGCATACCTCTTTCTCCTTAAAGAGTGAATTTATACCTAAAAACACGCTTCCAAGCTAAAATAAAGGCCGATTATGAAGCTAATTAATATATTATTCAATTAGTTACGTTTGTTTGACCCCGAATGGATAAAATAGATCGGCGAGCTGTTTGTCATTCAGTTGTGCGACCGCGTCCCACGTTAGCGCCTGTATCTCGGGGTCTTAAAATGAAGACAGCGTTACCTCTCTGGGCTTTGTATAGTATGAGAGCAGTGCTCATCATTAATTTAGTTCCATTTTGACTAACGTATTGATTTAATTGAAGGAAACTTAGCGATCTGATTAAGTTTCTGAATGATTAATTCTTGCTTATGACTTTTACTGAGTTTTTTAATCTGACACTCTCTTTTAGTCGCGCCACTTCGATTTAGTTGGCTTTCCACATAAACCAATTGAAGCGGTTTTCTGCCTCTAAAATATTTAGCACCTAGCGACTTTCCATTGGCACCGCAGTGTTCCTGCCATCTTCGCTGAACATCTGTAGTGATACCTGTATAGTAGTTTCCATCCGTTCCGAGTATGATGTAGACAAACCAAGTCTTTTGAGGCACTTCTTTTTTTATTATTGTATTCATTTATAAATCGCTTAACTCGTATCAATTATGCTGCAAATTAATGACAACCTCTCCATTCCACTCTCCTGTATAGAGCTCAATCCCATGCGCTCTCAGGGTGCGGGTGGACAAAACGTCAATAAGGTTTCCTCTGCTATTCATCTTCGTTTTGATATTAAAAATTCTCTGTTGCCCGAATATATTATACAAAAACTGC
>PCTP01000250.1:9471-10678 GCA_002770795.1 Gammaproteobacteria bacterium CG22_combo_CG10-13_8_21_14_all_40_8
AGCCAGGCCCTTACCCCACGAAGACCCACTAGACCCACTCGAAACTCTCAAATCAAGCGATTGGACACCAAAACCAAACAAGCAAGAACCAAAGCCTTACGAAAAAATAATAGTTTGACAGATTACTAAACAGATTGCCCGCAAGCAAATCCACTCGCCCAAGCCCATTGAAAGTTGTATCCACCTAAATGGCCAGAAACATCTAAAACCTCGCCAATAAAATACAGCCCCGGATCAGATAAACTCTCCATGGTTTTTGATGATACGCCATCGGTATCCACGCCCCCCAAAGTCACCTCTGCGGTTCGATAACCTTCTGTACCATGAGGTTTAATGTGCCACTGATGTAATTTTTGCGCAATAGCGTCCAGCTCTTTATGATTGAACTGCTTTAAGGGTTTATTTTCAAACCAAAGGCTGGTTATTTTTTGTGCCAGTTTTTTGGTAAAAAATTCCGATAATGCCGTTGACAATAAAGCATCTGGTGTTGATTTTTGCTTTTCGCTCAACCAAAGGTTTGCATCTATATCGGGCATTAAATTAATTTCAATCTCATCGCCTAAATTCCAATAAGATGAAATTTGTAAAATTGCAGGGCCGCTCATACCACGATGGGTAAATAAGATATTCTCTTTAAAACTTTGACTTCCGCAACTGACAATGACCTCAAGTGAGGTTCCACTTAACTCCGAAAAATTCTCTAACCATTTTTCAGGAAAAGTAAAAGGCACTAGTCCCGCTCTTGTGGTCAAAGTTTTCAAACCAAAATTACGCGCTATTTGATAACCAAAACCCGTAGCACCCATGGTGGGAACGGATAAACCACCACAAGCCACCACCAAGGAAAGACAGAAAATGGTTTGATTTTTGTGAGAGATTGAGGGGTCTTTTTTATTGACAGTCTCTAATAAAAAGCGTCCCTCTCTACGGTTAGTCTCATCCTCTAAATCTTGATTATTCTCATTATCCGAGGTTAGTTTTTGAATAGTTTTCACTTTAGTGTTTAAAATTATCTCTACGCCAGCTTGTTGGCATTCTGATAAGAGAATATCCAAAATATCTTTAGACTTATTATCACAAAATAACTGCCCCAGTTTCTTTTCGTGGTAAGGCACTTGATGCTTCTCTACCAGGGCAATAAAGTCCCACTGGGTAAATTTTGCCAAAGCTGACTTACAAAAATGACGGTTATTAGATAAAAAGTTTT
>PCTP01000250.1:10755-11756 GCA_002770795.1 Gammaproteobacteria bacterium CG22_combo_CG10-13_8_21_14_all_40_8
TGATCAATCACCAATACCGAGCGTCCACGTTGACCTGCAATCATCGCGCACATCAAACCAGCGGCTCCAGCACCAATAATCACCACATCAAAATACTTGTTAGTAATTTGTTTTATCAAGGATTTATCTCTTATATTCTTTTGCGCGTATAATACCGCAAATCTCGGCAATAGGGTTTAAAGATGAGCAAGCATCGTCATGATATCGTACCAAACACGCCCGTTAATTGGAGTGTAATCAAACAATTACTGCCCTATATGGGAGAGTTTAAAGCGCGAGTGGCTCTCGCACTGGCTTTTATGATTTTAGCCAAATTAGCCACCATCCTAGTCCCTTTTTTCCTAAAAGAAGCCGTGGATCTACTTTCAGCTCATCACATAGCCAACCCCAGTAAATTATCTCAAATAGCTCCAGTTTGGCTACTCACACCTTTAGCGTTGGTGCTTGCTTATGGTTTTTTCCGATTTATGACCGTTTTTTTGGGCGAAGTAAGAGACACCCTTTTTAGTCGAGTCACAGAACGTGCCATGCGTCGAGTGGGGCTAAAGGTTTTTCATCACCTCCATGATCTGGATATTGATTTTCATCTGAACCGAAAAACAGGTGGATTATCAAGAGATATAGAACGCGGTACCTATGGGATTAGTTTTTTAATGCGCTTTATGGTGTTTAATATTGTGCCCACGTTATTCGAAATCTCTATGGTCATTGGCATTTTACTCACTGGCTATGGCTGGGATTTTGGTTTAATTACCTTTGGCTCTGTGGTGATTTATATTGGTTATTCGATTGTTGCCACCAACTGGCGCAATAAATATTTACGCGCAGCTAACGAGGCCGATTCTAATTCAAACGGCCATGCTGTAGACAGCCTGCTCAACTATGAAACCGTTAAGTATTTTACCAACGAAGATTTTGAAACTGAGCGTTATGATCAAGATCTCATCACTTGGGAAAAAGCCAAACTCAATAATCGATTATCCTTATTTGTTTTAAACTCA
>PCTP01000250.1:11801-12525 GCA_002770795.1 Gammaproteobacteria bacterium CG22_combo_CG10-13_8_21_14_all_40_8
TTGGCTGTGGTGAAAGTGCAATCTGGCGAGTTAACATTGGGAGATTTTGTTTTGATCAATGCCTTTATGATGCAACTGTTCATCCCGCTGAACTTTTTAGGATTTGTCTATCGAGAAATCAAAGCCGCCTTAATTAATATTGAAAATATGTTTGGGTTACTGAATACAGGCTCAAAAATTGAGGATATCCCCAATGCAGCAGATCTCTCATTAAAAAAGGGAGAAATCGAGTTTTCACATGTGAGTTTTCTATATCATGAAGATAGAAAAATCTTACAAGATGTAAATTTCACCATCCAAGCAGGAAAAAAGCTCGCTATTGTTGGTAGTAGTGGGGCTGGAAAATCCACCTTGGTTAAATTGATTTTTAGATTTTACGATCCCAGTTCTGGCGCGATTAAAATTGATGGTCAGGATATTTCGCAAGTCACACAAAAATCTTTAAGAAAAATGATCGGTATTGTGCCGCAGGAAACCGTTCTTTTTAATGACAGTATTTTTGAAAATATCCGTTACGGAAAACCCAGTGCAACAGATGAAGAGGTCAATGAAGCCATTAACTTAGCCCATTTAAGGCATTTTATCGAACAACTCCCTAAAGGCTCTGACACCATTGTCGGTGAACGCGGATTAAAATTATCTGGCGGCGAGAAGCAACGAGTCTCTATCGCTCGCACTATCCTTAAACGACCTCCCATTATGGTATTTGACGAGGCGACTAGTT
>PCTP01000250.1:12557-12699 GCA_002770795.1 Gammaproteobacteria bacterium CG22_combo_CG10-13_8_21_14_all_40_8
GCTGCATTGAATGAAATTTCTCAAAGCGCGACAACAGTGGTTATCGCGCATCGATTGTCCACGGTGGTAGATGCAGATGAAATACTGGTATTAGACCATGGCAAGTTGGTTGAACAAGGATCTCATCGACAACTCTTAATTA
>PCTP01000122.1 GCA_002770795.1 Gammaproteobacteria bacterium CG22_combo_CG10-13_8_21_14_all_40_8
GACCATGATTTACGCTTTGGTGTTAACACGATGGAATCTCCATCACGAGTGATCTCAACTTCGTTAATCCCTTCAAACTCTAAATCTTTAGGTATCCTTACCGCTTGGCTTTTGCCATTTATAAACAAAGATGCTGTCGCCATTCTGTAATACCTATGTATATATGCCTTGTATATGTTTATTGTACTCATTTTTATGTATATGTCAAGCATATGTATTGTAATATAAGCCACTAAGTTAACCACGGTTTTAGATAAGAATGACCAAAGTCATTTGAGGCTTTCTTTAGTCCGAAGGTATGAGTTGCTCGGATCATCAAGGGGAAAGCTAGGGCTTCCCCTTGATGTTACAACAGAGATCTAGTTCAAAAAACAAAAGCAAGACACCCGCTATTATTTTTCAAGCAACTTGTGAATAATCGACTCAATCGATGCCATTAACTTTTCAGATAACTGATTAATGGTTTCCTTTTTAAACAGTTTCTGACTATAGGTTAAACGAATATTCAATTCTTTCCCTATCACACCCGCCTCAAAATACAATAAATAGCATAAATGATTTTTGCCATCTATCTCACTAATGCCTTGAAGATCCATGGTGGGCTTAAATGGGATTTTATCTGGTACAATTGCGTCAATTTGACCTACATAGTTAAAAAACAATTGTGGATTTTCATGGGCGCAGATTTCTGGGTGCTGGGCGAGGTAGCGCAATATATTATAATCCATATTGCGACTTGGCACTTTTTCCAGTTGTTGATGAACATTGAAAGCGAGTTGTTTGATGTCTGTGAAATCGTCAGCCTCTCCCTTGATATGTACTGGGAAAACCGTGTTTAACCATCCCACTGTTCTGGATAAATTAATTGCGTTTTGCCCACTATGTCGACCATGTCCACAGATGCTGACAAGGGCTTCTGAGTCGCCTGTCCATTGATGCAATGTGTCCAAAAATGCTGCCAATAAAATATTTTGAATTTTCAATCCCAATCGGCTAGGAATATCTTTAAGTAATTTTTGTGTTAGGTTTTCGGCCAATTTAAAAGTAAAAGTGTGAGCATGGGTTTCAGAATTAGCTGTTTGATCCGAGACCGGTTCTGTGGGTATATTTGGTACGGGGTGCTTGGGTGTATTGGTCCAGTAATTTAATGCGTCGCTAAAATCTGCTTCCTTAGCATAATGAGTTAAGTAGCTTGTCCACTCTTTGAGCGATGAAGTTTTTTTGGCGAGTTTAATCTTTAAACCTCGGCGAGCGTATTCATATCCTTTGATTAAATCTTCGAAAATAATTCGAGATGAAACCATGTCTAAAAGCAGGTGATGAGAAACAATGGCTAATTTACCTGTGTTTTTTGAAGTTATAAAATATATCCCTTGAATTAATGGTGCCTGATTTAAGCGAATGTTTTTGTGACCATTGTTAATGATCTCTTGCATTCTATGCACTTGTTCTTCATCCGATAAAGCAGAAATATCATGTTCGTATAAATAGGTGGTTTCTGGCAGGTCATCGGAACAATATTGCGCCCAACTTTGATTTTGATGTTGAACGAAGTGCACTCTGAGGGCATCATGGTGCATCAATAGATGATCGAAGGATTTTTGCAACGCCTTGAATGAGATTTTCTTATCAACATCAAATAAAAACAAACGATTCCAATGATGAGGGTTGGTAAATTGGTCATCAAAGAATTTTGCTTGTCGAGCTGTGAGTGGAAATTCACCCTGAATGTGGCTTTGATCAATAGATGCTGGTTTTTCATGAGAACTGACTTTAGATAAATCGGCGATAGTGCGTTTGTCAAACAGAGAACTGGTTTCAAAATACAAGCCTTTTTCTTCTGCGGCACAGACAAATTGTATCGCCATTAAACTATCACCGCCCAGATCAAAAAAGCTATCATGAATGCTAATTTTCTCCGCTGGTATTTTTAATATAGAAGACCAGATATTGGCCAGTTTAAGCTCTGTTTCTGTGGTGGCTTTTGTGAATTTTTTTAGTTGTAAAATATTGTTGGTTACTTTAGGTAAGGCTTTGGCATTGACTTTACCACTGTTTGAGCGAGGTATTTCTGCTAACAGCATAAAAAATGCGGGTATCATATAAGGCGGAATATGTTCATTTAAAAACAATTTAAGTTGTTCAATTTCAATCTCATCCTTACTCACATAGTAGGCGACTAAACGCTGGCTTGAATCGTTGTCTCCCTGTGCAATAACGGCGGCATCATTGATTTGCGGATGAAGTTTAAGAACAGATTCAATTTCTGAAAGTTCAATTCTATATCCGCGAATTTTAACTTGAGAGTCAATTCTACCCAAATATTCAATATCACCATCAGAATTTAAAATGACTAGATCGCCCGTTTTATAGAGTTTGTCACCCGCTTGATTTGAAAATGGATTGTCTATAAAAAGCTTTGAGGTTAAGTCTGGTCTATTCCAGTAGCCATCTGCCACACCTACGCCCCCTAAGTAAAGCTCTCCCGCTACGCCCATAGGTTGTGGCTTGAGTTGTTGATCGAGTACAAAGGTTTGTGTCTGTGAAAAGGGTTTCCCTATAGGGAGTGTGGTTGCATTTTTATGAGGATCACAAAAATGTAAACTGGCATAAATGGTTGCTTCGGTTGGGCCGTAAACATTGTAAAGATCGGCGCTACACTTTTGATAAAAACGGCTTTGTAAGGAAAGGGTGAGCGCTTCACCAGCGGATAATACCCGCTTTAAGCTCTTGAGATCATCACCTTTTGCTAAAGAGACCAGCGCGTTAATTAAAGAGGGTACCATACAGGTGGTAGTGACTGCATGATGATGGATCAGTTTTAAGATATATCCTGCATCTTTGCTGCGTTTCGCTTCTGTCAATGCTAAGGCTGCACCAGAAATAAGTGGCCAAAAAATTTCAGCCACTGAAACATCAAAGGTAAAGTCAGTGCTTTGCAGCATGATATCTTTATGTGACAGTGGTATTTGTTGTTGTAAAAATAACAATCGTGGTAAAACATTTTTTTGTTGAATTGGCACACCTTTGGGTTGTCCAGTGGTCCCTGATGTATAAATGATATAGGCTAAATCAGTTTCCTCTGCTGCCAAATCTAGGTTGGTATTTGGTAAACTCTGTAGCTGGAGTTCGTCAAGATTAATGGTTTTGTTTTTCTCTAAATATTCCAAATGCGAGCAAAGTTCTTCTGTTGTGTTGTCGCAGATAAGGAGATCACATTGTGTGTCTTTTGCAATAAAATCAATTCGGTTTTTAGGGTAGTCTGAAGCTAAAGGAATATAGCAACTACGAGTTTTGAGAATGGCAAGTAAGGTGGTTAGTTGTCTTTCTCCTCGTTGCAAACAAACGGCAATTTTACTCTGCGGCTGAATGCCCTGCTCCATGAATTGATGCGCCAGTTGGTTAGCATTGGCATTTAATTGTTGATAGCTAATCGATTTATTGTCCAAAATAAAGGCAGCATTTTTAGGCTTTTTCATGGCTTGCTTTTCAAATAACTGTTGAATGCTTTGGCTACTTTCTTTGTTCAATCCTCTATGTAGCGCTGGGGCAATCTGATTGTTTTGTGAAGCGCTAAAAATCTTGGTTAATTCTGACTCTGTATTAAGTTGAAAATCATTTAATCGCTTTTGTGGATCTTGAGTCATTTGCTCCAAAATTAATCGGATGTGATTTATAGCTTGTTCAATAAAATCTTTATCGAATAAAGCGGTGCGATATTCAAACCATAATCCGATGCCATTTTCAAACAATTCGTAGGATAGAGACAAGTCATCATTCACATCATTATATTCAGATTCTAAGGGCTCAGTGGTAATGCCATCTAGTTCCAAATTGAAAATTCTCGATACCGTTTGTGCCATGGATAAGTTAAACAGGACCCCATCAAAATCTTTAACGCCTTGTCTAACGGCACTCACGATATCCATTGCAGGAAATTTTTGATGAAATTTGTCTTCTTTACGAACTTTAGACACTCTATTTAACAATTCTTGATAGGATGGATTTCCAGACAGATCCACACGAACGGGAACAATATTGACGAAGAATCCAAAGAGATGTTTATATCCTGGGGGTCTGATATTGACAGGATAACCCACTAAAATATCGGTTAATCCATAATAACGATAAATGAAAATACTAAATGCGCTTACCATAACATTAAACAAAGTCGTGCGATTTTTTGAAGTATGTTCTTTTAAAGCTTTAGCGAGTTCGGCACTAATATCAAAGTAGACTCGATGACCCTGTTTGACATCCACATTTTTCTTTTTTCGCCCATAGCTGTAATCAAAATAATGGTTGGCATTGGCTAAACGATTTTTCCAATGGTCTTGGGATAAGGCGTGAGCCTCAGGAGAGATTTTGCTGCGCTCATCATTGAAATAATCTCTCCAATTTTTCTTAGTGGCATCATAGGCATCTTTTAAACCCTGATAGCCATGATTGTAGGCTACGGAAAGGGATTCTAAAAATAAAACCGCTGAGCGGCCATCAGAAATCATGTGCGGAACCATACCAATCAAATAATGGGTTTTATTGGCGGTTTTAATTAATGCCGCTCTCACTATCGGAAATACTTTGAGATCGACAGGGGTGTTGAGTTTTAGTGAAAGAAAATCTAATCCTTGCTGGCGCTGTTCGGGGCTTTCTTCTTCATTATTATTTGAAATGTCTTTGTAGTCTAGAAAATAGACTGCTTCATCTTTTAAGCATTGGTAGGGGACGCCTTGTTTTTCAACAAAATAGATTTTTAATGAATCGAAATACTCGACGATATCATGCAAGGCTTGCCCCAAACGGTCTTTATCGACAACACCAGATAAGCGTACTTTAACACAGGTGTTATAAGAGGTGTTTTCAGGGTGAAGTTTCCATTCAATCCATAAACCTTGTTGTTGTTTAGTGAGTGGATAAAGATTATTTTCGATTAAATTTGATTCCATTGGTTTTCCAATTGATTAAGAAATATGACTATGAATGAAATGAGTTGTTAAATAGGCTCGCCATGTGTTTTTGAGTGTGTGGATTCAGCATTAAGGTGTTTGTTGTACTCGAATGATTTTCACAGGGACTGCCATTGTGATAGTTAAAAATAACTTGATTTTGATTGATGAACAGATGACTTAAACTCACGGTTGTTGCATCGTCTCTATGCATACAAATCGAATAAGCGCCTTTTTGTGGATAATGAGACTGATGTAAATTAAGTTGTGCCTTCACATCCTGAGGATGGTATTCCGCAAACTGTTCAATTCTTTGTTGTATCACGCTTTGAGTCTCCACACTAGATGAAGAGCAGAATGAGGGGAGTGCATATTGTTCAAAATTGCGACCATCCCATCGAAGTTCTTGTTTCTCAGTTGGGCTAATAAACAGGAGTCTAAAGGGTTGAAATTGAGCTAAATCTTGTTGTTGAATGACAGTGATAACATTTTCCAAGCTGGTACAAAATGCTAAATTATGGACCAATATACCGCGGCTTATTTTAGGTTTCGCTGGATCATTATTGATGGTCTGAAACTCATATAAATTGAGTAAGCAGAGAGTAATTGCGTAATCGTTGACGCTTAACCACGTGCCCCCACCATCGGGATCCGTTGGCGATAATATGGTCACGCCATTTTTAAAAATTGGTTGTGGGGGATGTGCTTTACTTCGTGAAATTTGTTCATCACGATTAAAGCAAATGGATAAACTCTGGTTATTTTGAAGCCAACTTACTGAACACATGCCTGTTTTTGTTCAAATGCCACAGTGGATGGTGCTTTGCCAAAATTATCATCAGGAAAAATGCCATTAATTCTGAGAATAATAGAAATAATGGCCATGTGATGCGTGGTGTGGCTATGGATAAATTGGAGTTCGCGCAGCAGGGTGGATTGGCCATGCATACATTCAATGGCAGCATCAGTGGTGACTGATACAGAGAGTATACATTCAGGCATTTTGGGGAGTTGTGCCAGTTGTTCACATATCCATTGAATTTTGTTTTGAGCAACAAACACATTGGTTTGAACATTATGATCTCTTTCGCGTTGGTCGTAATCGATTTCTTTTTGCTCAAAACCTTTGAAAAAGGCGAGATAAAAATCAATGATATGTCTTACATGACCACCAATTGAGGCATTGCCGGCAACAAGCTCTGGCTTAGCGTAAAGCTGAGAATCGAATACATCAACATTCTGAAGAGCTTTTGTAAGATCTTCTAGAATAGATTGATTGTTAAAGATAATTTTGTCTAAAAGATACAAAATGATTCCTCATAAGCCTTTTTAAGATAAAAAATAAACCACCAATCGAGTGAAATTATTTTCAGAATATTTAGAGAGTTTATAACTCTGTGTAAGCACAGCTACAGACCATTATATCCTATAACTGTTACAAAATTTAAGTAGTTGAATGGATAAAATGCATACAAACAGACTCATTTCGTCAAAAATGAACGTTTATATAAGAATGAAGGGATTTAAATGAGGAGTTTTTGGATAGTTTCACCCAAAAGTGACTTGAATAGGTATTTGAGCTGTTTGGCGAGTATGTCTAAATAATAACCAAAGACTGGTGCCGAAACTGCCCAAAATTAGCGTAATCCAGAATAGAGATTTCAGTGGGTGCATTTGAAAGCTTGCCATTTGATAAAATAATGTGGCAGAGCCGTAAGCCAAACCCGTACTCCAAGCAATGCCTAATCCAGCCCATTTTTTACCTGTTTCTCTAAACATAGCGCTTGCCGCTGCAACACAAGGTGAATAGAGTAAAATAAACAGCATGTAAGCAAATGCGCCTATTTTTCCATCAAATCTTTGTTGCATGGCTGTCATTGTTTTTAGCTGAACAGATTGTTGCTCCGCAGCGAGGCTGAGATCTTCTGTCTCCTGAATAGCGCCCAAACCCAAAGGATCGGCTAGATTAGCGACTGCTGTATTGAGGTTGGTGGGTATGGTTTCTAGGGCAAGGATAAGATCTCTCTTAAGATCAAACTTTGCAGTATCCTTTATACGAACATGGTTATCCATACTTGAATACAAAGAATCTAAAGTGCCTACCACCACTTCTTTAGCCAAAACCCCTGTCATAATACCAACAGTTGCTGGCCAATTATCTTGAGTAATTCCCATGGGTGAGAAAACGGGGGTGATTGCCTTGGCAGTAGCGCTGAGTACTGAGTTTTGCGAGTTATCATTCCCAAAACTACCATCTGTGCCTAAGCTATTGAGTACATTGATGACCATTACAACGGCAACGATTATTTTACCGGCCCCCAGTACAAAACCTTTGAGTTTATTCCAAGTGTTGATAAAGACATTTCTCATGTTTGGGCGTTGATAATCAGGTAACTCCATCAAGAAATCATCCGCTTCACCTTTGAGTAAGGTATTTTTAAGGATAATCGCGGTTAAAACGGCAAAACCAATGCCAGCAATGTACAAAGAAAAAACGATATTTTGTGCACCGTGGGGAAAAAATGTGGCAGAAAATAGTGCAAAAACTGTTAATCTTGCGCCACATGACATAAAGGGTGACATCAGTACTGTTGTGATGCGTTCACGATGCGAGTCCATGGTGCGGGTCGCCATAATGGCAGGAACATTACAACCAAACCCAATAATTAACGGGACGAAGGCTTTTCCAGAAACGCCGAGTTTTCGCATAAATCTGTCCATAACAAAAGCTGCTCTAGACATATAACCAGATTCTTCCAGTAAAGTCAGAAACAGGTAGAGTGCGGCAATAATCGGTATAAAGGTAGCCACCACTTCAATACCGCCACCCATACCATTCGCGAGAATAATGGTGAGCCAAGTTGGGAAATGTAATCTGTGTAGTACTTCACTAAAGCCATCCACTAATAGCGCTTTGCTACTAAGATCAAAGAAATCGATAAAAGCTCCACCAAAGTTAATACTCAATAAAAACAGCAGATACATCATCAATAAAAACAGAGGAATACCGGTGTAATTACCCAAAGCTATGCGATCAATTTTATCTGAGATAGAAACTTGAGGTTTTTCAGTTTGTTGACACACTTTTTGAGAGATGTTGGTTGCTTCTTGATGATGAGCCAAAGCGAGTTGATGTAGTCGTTGTTGTGCTGCGGTTAATTTGGAAGCATTCAGCTCAATATCTTGATCATTTTTGACATCGATTTGAGCGTGCTTGGTACAGCTCTCAATGGCTTGAGTTTCTATTTGTTGTAAATAGGATATTCTGCTGATGGTTTGAGGGCGTGCAGCCAGTTGATCTTCTAGTTCAGGTTGATATTGGAGAGTCAAGGGAGCTTGCTTTGAAGTGCTTAGACTAATTTTTTCAATTTGCTGATATAAAGAAGAAATATCTTTATCTTTATTTAGGGATACAGCGATAACTGGACACCCAAGGTGTTCAGACAATAAAGGGATATCAATTTGCAAATGGAGTTTATTGGCAACATCCATCATATTGAGCACGATAATGATTTGTAATCCGCGTTCTCTCAGTTGAGAGGTGAGGTAGAGGCTTTTTTCAAGCGTGCTGGCATCCACAATATTAATAAAAGTAATATCAGGGTGTTTTTTAACATATTCTCTGGCAATCTGTTCATCCAAAGAACTTTGTCCTAGATCGAGAGAATAAGTGCCTGGCAGATCAATGAGTTGATATTGCTGTGTTTTATGAGAAAAATAGCCATATTTTTGCTCAACTGTTACACCAGGCCAATTGCCAGTGCGCTGCCTGGATCCCGTGAGCTTGTTAAAAAGGGTGGTTTTTCCTGAATTAGGGTTGCCAATCAGGGCAATTGGAATTTGCTTAAGCTGTGGCTTTTGAGCAATATCAGGCGTTTTGCAACAATTTTTCATGAATGCTGTTTCATTGAATGAAGGTATAAGATAGCCAAGCGATAGATATTAAATCATCTCTACGAATAATTGTTGACTAATGTTCCTTCCCAGGCCAATACGGCAATGTCCTTTGCTGAGTACAACATCACCTTTTCGATTTTTTAAAATCTGAATCATCGAACCTAATCCAATACCCATCGCCAATAACTTTAACTGCAACTGGGCAGAAACGGCCATACTGTTAATTGTAACAGTCAGACTCTCAGCGGCTTCAGATAAAGGGAATAATAATGTCATCAATTAAATCCTAAAAGTTAATGCAAATACAAATGATTCTCAATTATGTTCCGAAGCATAAAAAAAATCAAGAGATTTTACATAGCCATACCTATAATTTATTCTAATTATAGTGAGTGACAGGGTGAGTGCATTGATCTGTGTCAGCTCTAAGCTACAGGAGGAGGATTTATCAAAATGCTCATGAGAGTTGTCATCTTGCCCATAACCACTTACTATTGCTTTAAATGTTGTTATGTTCAGAGGCTATGGTGTCTTTAAAGGTTGTTGAAACAAAATCAGGTTTTTGGTATTTCGGCTGGTTTTTACTCTTGTTACTGTGCTTTGTAGCGGTGGCATTTTTAGGATGGCAGTGGGGTGTTGTAAATAAAGGTTATTTTGAAACAGAAATTGCACAGCTACAGCAAAATAACCAAGAGCTAAAACAACAAGTCGCCGAATTAAGCGCCAACTCCCTAAATTTGGATAGCCGAGAAAAAATCGCTCAAGCCAGTGTCCAACAGGTCTCTGATGATATGGGGGAGCTGCAACAAAAAAATAATCTACTGGAAAAGGAGCTGACTTTTTATCGCAGCATTATGGCTCCTGAGTTGGATCAGGCGGGACTCACCATAGAGAGTTTAGAATTAAGTCCAGTTTCACCCCAAGAATTTGATGTAGTGATCACGCTCACTCAAGTCAAAAAACAAGATTGGTATCTAAAAGGCCAATTGAAAGCGGACATAGAAGGAGAGATAGACGGAAAAATTTCAAAAATATCTCTCCAATCTGTCGTGCAAGAAGAAAATTGGAGTAATGATTTTTCATTTCGTTATTTCCAAAAAATGAGGGCCAGAGTGCTTTTGCCTGAAGGTTTTACGCCCAGTTTGATTAAATTGATGGCGGTAACAACGGATAAAAAACAAAAAACTGAACGAGAATTTCCCTGGAAATTAACGGAGAACCTTTGAATGTTTAATAATAAGAAAAAAAGAGCTGTGGATACATTGATCAACCAGCAAACCATTATCAAGGGAAAAATTGAATTCTCAGGGGTGTTGTATGTGGATGGTATTGTCAATGGCGATATTATTTCAACCACGGATAAATCAGTGGTCACTATTGGTGCTAGAGGCAAAGTAAAGGGGGAAATAAGAGTTCCCCATGTGATTGTTTTTGGGACAGTCACTGGTGATATTCATGCGAATGAAGATGTGGAATTATTAGCGCATTCTCATATTGAAGGAAATGTTTATTATCAGCAAATTCAAATGACAATGGGATCAGAAGTGAATGGTAAGTTGGTACACACTGACATGGCACAAACCCAAAGACTTGAACATAAGCCTATTAAAAGCATGGGTATTGATCAAAATAAATTGGATGAAAACGCCACAGAAATGTAGTATTCGGCTCCATGATGAGGGATAATAAAATTTCCTCAACAAGCGTACCAATACTATGACTGAAAAACTGCTACCTACATCGCCCATTATTGTCACTGACGCTGCGGCGCGAAAAGTGCAAAAACTGCTCACAGAGGAAGAAAACCCCAATTTAAAACTCAGAGTGTTTGTCACTGGAGGCGGTTGTTCTGGATTTCAATATGGCTTTTCATTCGATGAAAAATCCAATGATGGCGATACGCTCATTGAAAAAGACGGTATACAGGTTGTAGTGGATCCTTTAAGTCTACAATATTTAATGGGCGCGCAGGTGGATTATACCGAAGGTCTGCAAGGCGCTCGATTTGTTGTCGATAACCCCAGCGCAGTAACGACTTGTGGTTGTGGTTCTTCTTTTTCAATTTAATTTTTTACCCCATTCATTTTACGTTAATCATTTTTCAAAATCATTGGACTTAAAGCTTTAAAATGAGATTTAAGTTCAATATTTAGTGCTATCTCAGGTGAATCATGGATCTTAATTTAACAGGTAAACGCGCCTTAGTTTGCGGAAGTTCTCAAGGTATTGGTAAAGCTTGTGCTTTAGAATTGGCCAACTTAGGTTGTAGTGTGACACTTTTTGCACGTAATTTAGATAAACTCAATGCAGTGAAAGCTGAGTTAGATCAATCTCAAGGACAAAAGCATTGGGTCTTGGTGGCAGATTTTAGTCAGCCATTAGAAGTTAAAGCGGCGATTGAGCAGCATATTGCCGAAACTGGTGTCATAGAAATTCTGGTTAATAATACGGGAGGTCCCGCACCGGGTCCCGCTCATAGCACTGATGCTGCAGATTTTATGGCGGCTTTTCAATTACACTTGGTGTCTAATCAGTATTTGATGCAAGCCTTATTAGAGGGGATGAAAGTTAAGGGCTATGGACGTATCATTAATGTGATATCCACTTCTGTCAAACAACCTATTGCTGGTCTTGGGGTGTCTAATACTGTTCGTGGTGCGGTGGCGAGTTGGTCAAAAACGCTGGCGACAGAATTAGGACCTTTTGGAATTACCGTCAACAATGTATTACCTGGTGCGACGGCAACAGTGAGATTGGATAGTATCTTTAAAAACAAAGCGGCCAAACAAAATAAAACCGTTGAGCAGGTAGCAGAAGAAGAAAAATCGATAATTCCGCTTAGACGATTTGCCCAAGCCTCTGAATTTGCTAATGTGGTCGCATTTTTGGCCTCACCGGCAGCGGCTTATGTGACGGGTATTAATTTGCCGGTGGATGGTGGTCGGACGCTTTGTTTATAGTGGTAAGTTGTTTATAGTCCTCAAGGAAATTGAACGATAAAAGGTGAAGAGAACATTGGACACTTTGGCTAATTTTATAAATGGCGAATATCAAGCGCCCGTATCTGGTTTATATTTAGATAATATTGAACCTGCAACGGGCCTGGTTTATGGTCAAATTCCAGATTCAGATGAACAGGATTTGGCTTTGGCCGTTGATGCCGCTGAAACTGCATTTCCACTTTGGCGTGATATGCCTTTAGAAAAGCGCGCAGATATTCTCTATGCAATTGCCTTGGAGATTGAAAAAAATCTTGATAAGCTTGCCAGGGCGGAATCCGTTGATAACGGTAAACCTATTCGCTTAGCCATTCAAGTCGATATTCCCAGAGCCGCGAGCAATTTTAAATTTTTTGCCAACGCCTGCACCCAGTTTGCCAGTGAATCTCATGCCATGAATTCTCAGGCTATTAACTATACTCTAAGACAGCCTCTCGGTATTGTCGCCTGTATTTCACCTTGGAACTTGCCTCTCTATTTGTTCACTTGGAAAATCGCTCCAGCGCTTGCAGCGGGTAATTGTGTGATAGCCAAGCCCTCAGAAGTGACACCCAAAACCGCAGCATTGTTGGGCGAGATTTGCCAACAGGCTGGATTACCAAAGGGCGTTTTAAATATTTTGCAGGGTCGAGGCGCGAAAATTGGATCGGCACTTTGTCTGCATCCTAAAGTGAAAGCGGTTTCCTTTACTGGCGGTACCCAAACTGGCGCAATGAT